>NZ_VDMO01000007.1 GCF_006335125.1 Deinococcus radiopugnans ATCC 19172 | reverse complement strand
CCGTTTGTTTCGTGTAGGAACCGGGAGAGCGCCGGTTCCTACACTCCACGTCCGGAACCCGTTTTTCTCTTTCTCGCTCCGCTCGGATTTCCAGGTGTTTCCAACACCTTTCAATCGGAGTCCGTATTACAACTGGTTGTAGTTCTGGTTGAAGGTGTCGCACTTGTTGGGATCGCCGGTCTGGAATCCTGTAGTAAACCACTTGATGCGCTGCTGGCTGCTGCCGTGCGTAAAGGAATCGGGCACCACCCGGCCCGCCGCCTGCCGCTGCAGGTTGTCGTCGCCGATGGCCTGGGCCGTGCGGATGGCCTCCTGCACGTCGGCCTGCGTGATCTTGGCCTGATCGCCCACACGGTTGCCCCACACGCCCGCGAAGCAGTCGGCCTGCAACTCCAGCCGGACGCTGGCCTGATTGGCCTGGGCCTCGCTGCGGGCGGAACGCTGCTCGCGCTCGACCTGATCGGCGATGCCCAGCTCGTTCTGGACGTGGTGGCCGATCTCGTGGGCGAGCACGTAGGAGTAGGCGAAGTCGCCGCCGCCGCCCAGTTGCCGCTGCATGGTGGCAAAAAAGGCGGTGTCGATGTACACCTTATTGTCCAGTGGGCAGTAAAAAGGTCCCACGGCGCTGTTCGCCACGCCGCAGCCGCCCTGCGTGCCGCGCGTGTACAGCACCAACCGCGCCGGGGTGTAGGTGCGCCCGGCCTGCTTGAAAATGCCGCCCCAGACCCCGTTGGCGCTGGTCAGAATGCGGTCTACGAACTGGTAGTCCTCATCGGTGGCCGGGCCGCCCTGTGACTGATTCTGGGTCTGGCTCTGACTTTGCGTCTGTGGCTGGCTGCCGTCGCCCAGGATTGCGCCGGGATCGATGCCGAAGAACATGGCGATCAGGGCGATGATCAGCCCGCCCACGCCGCCCACGGCAATGCCGCCGCCAGGAATACCGCCGCTGCCCCGCCTGTCCTCAATGCCGCCGCCACCGCCGGGCAGATTTTTCCAGTCCATAGTCGTGTCTCCTTGGGTACCGGGCCAGCACCGGGGCGGCCCTATGACGCTGTCATGCAAGCTGCATTGTAGGCTGCACGCCCCGCCAGAGGGCTGACCCGTTCTTTAGGCAAGGGGGTCAGGCCGCGCTCAGCGCACCACGCGCCCCGCCCGCACCGCGCACACCCACACCCGCTGACCCTCGGCGTGCAGTGCCTGACCCGTGTCGTGAAGCTGCACTTCCTGCTGCCCCAGCGCCAGCGTGTAGGTCACGGCGTGGCCCCTGAACTCGCGGGCCAGCACCACCGCCTCGGCCCCGGCACCTTCGGCGGCGAACGCCAGATGCTCGGGGCGCACGCTGACCATCACCGGGCCGTCTGGGGGGGCCTCACCCTCCAGCGCAATCTGGCCCAGCACCGTGCGCGCCACCCCGGCCTGTACGGTGCCCGACAGCAGGTTGCTGCGGCCCAGGAAGGAGGCCACGAAGGCCGTGCGCGGGCGGGCGTACACATCCTGTGGGGTGCCGATCTGCACCACCACCCCGGCACGCATCAGGGCGATGCGGTCGCTGAAGGCCAGCGCTTCTTCCTGATCGTGCGTGACCAGGATGGCCGCCACGCCGCTGCGGCGCAGGATGGCGCGCACCTCCTGACGGGTGGAGTGGCGCAGCTGCGCGTCCAGGTTGGAAAACGGCTCGTCCAGCAGCAGCAGCCGGGGGCGCGGGGCCAGCGCGCGGGCCAGGGCGACGCGCTGCTGCTGCCCGCCCGAGAGCTGGTGCGGCATGCGCGTCTCGAAGACGGTCAGGCCCACCAGCGAGAGTGTCTCGCGGGCGCGGGCCAGCCGTTCGGCGCGGGGCAAACGGTTCAACCCGAACAGCACGTTGCCCAGCACGCTCAGGTGCGGAAACAGCGCGTAATCCTGAAACACCAGCCCCACGCCCCGGCGTTCGGGGGGTTGCGGCGGGTTCGTCATGTTGTGCCCGCCGATCCACACCGCGCCGCCGTCGGGTTCCTCCAGCCCGGCGATCAGGCGCAGGGTGGTGGTCTTGCCGCAGCCACTCGGCCCCAGCAGCGTGAGCAGTTCGCCCGGCGCCACCTGCAAGCTCAGGCCGTCCACCGCCGGGGGCAGGTTCGTGGCCGGGCGGCCCTGCGGGTGAAAATACTTGACCAGCCCCTGCAGTTCCAGCGCGGGTGGGACGGAGGCCAGGGGATCAGCCGTACCTGCCTCCGGCCTGGGCTTTTCGATGACGGTCATATACCCCTCCTTATTCCCGCTCCCGCCGCAGGATCAGCCCGGTCAGGACAGCACCCACCGCCGCCAGCGCCAGCGCGTAGGGGGCGGCGCTGGCGTACTGGGCCTCCTCGGTGTAAGACCAGACGTTGCGGGCCAGCGTCTCGAAGCCGATGGGCGCCAGCAACAGCGTCAGCGGCAGTTCCTTCAGGACACTCAGGAACACGAAGGCCGCGCTGACCCCCAGCCCCGGCCCCAGCAGCGGCAGCGTGACCCGCCGCAGCGCCCCCGCCCGCGACACGCCCAGCACGCGGGCCGCTTCCTCCAGCCGGGGCGTGGCGCGCACCAGCCCGCTGCGAATGGGGCCGATGGCCTCGGCGACAAAGTGCAGGGTGTAGGCGATGATCAGCAGGGGCAGCGTCTGGTACAGCGGCGGCACCACGCGCAGCACGAAGAAGATCAGCGCCAGCGCGAAGGCCAGCGGCGGCGTGGCGTAACCCAGGTACGCGGCCCGCTCGATGACGCGCGGCCAGCGTCCGGTAAACCGGCTGCCGATCACGGCCAGCGGCAGGGCCAGTGCGGTGGTGGTCAGGGCCGCCAGCGCCGCCGCCCCCAGCGCGGATTTCAGGGCGTCCAGCAAGCCGGCCCAGGCGAACGGGTTGTTCTCCAGGCCCAGCCAGTACAGCATCGTCCCCAGCGGCAGCACCAGCGTCAGGACCGCCAGCGCCGCCACGAACCCCCAGGCCAGCGGGCGCAGGCGGCCCAGCCTCACCACGCCGGGCTTCCGGGCGGTGGCGGGCGACACCCGCGACAGAAAGACGCCGCGCATGAACCGCGCCTCCAGCCACAGCGCCGCCCCGGTCAGCACCAGCAGCCCCAGCGCCAGCCACGCCGAGTACACCCGGTCATACGCCGCCGTGTACTGCTGGTAAATGGCCGCGCTGAAGGTGGGGTAGCGCATCAGGCTGACCACGCTGAAGTCGCCCAGGGTGTGCAGGCCGATGAGCAGGCTGCCCGACAGCCACGCCGGGCGCAGGTGCGGCACCGTAACCCCCCAGAACGTTTGCCAGCGGGTGCGGCCCAGCAATCGGGCTGCGTCCTCCAGCGCGGGATCCTGGGTGCGCAGCGCGGCGTGCAGGTTCAGGAACAGGTACGGAAAGGTAAACAGCGTCAGCACCAGCAGCGCGCCCCAGAAGCCGCTCGGCCCCGGCACCCGCAGCCCGGTCAGGGTGTCGATGGCCCCGCCCGCGCCGCCCGCCGCGATGAAGGCGTAGGCCCCCACGTACCCTGGCACCGCCAGCGGCAGCACCCCCAGCAGCGTCAGCAATCGGCGCGGGCGCAGATCCGTGCGCGCCGCCAGAAAGGCCAGCGGCAGCGCCACCAGCGTGGTGGTTAGCAGCACCGACGCGCCCAGCAGCAGCGTGTTGCCCGCCAGCACGAGGTTGCGTGAACGAAAGACGATCTCGCGCAGGGCGCCCGGCTCGGCCCCCAGCGCCCGCAGCACCAGGTACGACAGCGGCACCAGCACCCCCAGCACGGTCAGCACGGCGGGCAGCAGCAGAAAGGGGGGCAGTCGTCGGGTCATAAAAAAAGCAGCACTGGGCCAGCAGTCTGACTGTAACAGACCGGATTAGTCGGGATTGTCCCGCAGCAGGGATCCAGTGCGTGGGGCCGCCACCGTTACGGCGTGCGCCCGCGCCAGGCCCGCCACGACAGCAGGATCAGGACGACGGGGGATGCGATCAGCAGGCCGTTGCTCAGGCCCTGCGAGATCTGGGCCTTGACCGACTCGCCCGTCTGTGGGTCAGGCGCGGGCAACACTGCTCCCAGCAGCGCGTCCACGCCCACGCCGGCGGCGATCAGCAGCAGGACGGCGGCCACGCCCAGGCCCAGGCTGACCCACAGGGGTTCGTGACCCGCCCCGCGCAGCAGCCGGGGCAGGGCCAGCAGCGCCCCGGCCAGCAGGCCCATCACCAGATATACGGCCCCAAAACTGCGTTCCAAACTACTGCCGCCCGCAAACAGCACGCTGCCCAGCACGGCCAGCAGCGCCACGAAAGCCAGCGCCGCCACCCCACGCGCCCACGCCAGCGGCAGGCCCGTCACCACCGTCAACACGCCCGCCGATATGCCCGCCCCCAGCAGCAGCCCCAGGATGCCCATGACGCAGTGAACCATGAAAAAGCCCCGCACCGGCACAAACCGGGACGGGGTTGAACTGGGACGCCGGGGCTTACAGCAGGCCGGCGTCGCGCAGCAGTTTCTGGGCCTTCTCGATGTTCTTGGGCAGGGCGGACGGCTCGATCTTGGGGCCGCGCTTGCTCACGTCGCTGAAGGGGCGCATGGTAGTGGGCTGCAGGATGTTGCCGATCACCGGGTACTCGAAGTTCACGCTCAGGAAGAAGGTCTGCGCGTCCTTGCTCACCAGATAGCTCAGGAAGCGCGAGGCGGCCGCCGTGTTCTTGCCCGTCTTCAGGATGGCCGCGCCGGTGGCGTTGCCCAGGTTGCCGATGTCGCCGTTTTTGAAAAAGTACGTGTCGATGGGATAGTTCAGGCGGTTGACGCGCTGGATGTAGTAGTGGTTGGTCAGGCCCACGTCGATCTCGCCGGAGCGCATGGCTTCCAGCATGCCCACGTTGCTGGTCTTGTAGTCCTTGGGCTGCAGCGCCTTCATGCCCTCCAGCCACTGTTTGGTGGTGGCCTCGCCGTGCTGGGCGATCATGCCCGCCAGGAAGTCCTGGAAGCTGGGGTACGACACTGTCCAGCCGATGCGGCCCTTCAGGGAGGTCATCTTGGGCAGGTCCAGCACGCTGGCGGGCAGCGTCTCAGGCTTGATCTTCTCGGTGTTGTAGGCCAGGGTGCGGAAGCGCACGGTGGTGGGCAGCCAGCTGCGGTCGGCAGGCAGGTAGTCGGGCGACACATTGCGGGTCAGCGAGGTGCCCAGCTTGACGAACTTGCCCTCGGACGCCAGTTCGCCCAGCGCGCCCAGCGAGTTGCCCCAGAACACGTCGGCGGGGCTGCGGCTGCCCTCCTCGCGCAGGGCGGCCACCAGCTGCGCGTCGTTGCCGTAGCGCACGTTGACCTTGATGCCGGTCTGCTTCTCGAACTGCTGCACGATGGGTTCCACGAAGGTCTTGCCGCGCCCGGAGTACAAGGTGAGGGACTGACCCGACTGGGCCAGGGTGGTGCCGGTCAGCAGCAGGGCGATGGTGGTGAGGGTTGCGTTTCGCATGGGGTAAATCCTAAGTAAACTTGTCGGAATAATGAGGTATGAATGTCCCGATGCAGACGAGAGGTAAGGGAGAGCGCCAGGAAAGTGCCCAATACAGTCTCATTCCCGACAAACGGCCGGGGAGAAGGCTGGGACTTGACGATGTGTCACGGCGCCCGCCCCACCTCAGGCGCCTGGTTGTGAGGTGTGCCGGGCCGCCCGCGTGGACGCTGCCCGGCATAGAGAGGTCAGATGCAGACGCGGGTCAGGGCAGCAGCAGGCGCGGATTCCACTCCTCATGGCCGCTGAACGTCACGCGCTCTTCGGGCTGTGGGCCGCCGTCACAGGGCGGAATGGCCGACGCCTTGCGGACCAGCGGCCACACACTGACCACGGCCCGGGCCGAGATGTCCCGCACGTCCACCGGCCCAAACGCGCGGCTGTCCAGACTGCCACCGGGACTGCGGTTGTCGCCCATCACGAAGTAGGAGTGGGGCGGCACTGTGACACTGGGTAAATTCATTCGCGAGGGCGAGGCCGCGACGCTGTTGGCAGGGGCGCTGGTGGTATCGGCGCAAAACGTATTCCAGTAAGCTTGCGTTTCTTTCTCTGGCAGCGGCTGGCCGTTCACGCTGACCTGCCCAGCGCGAATGCGGATGGTGTCGCCCGGCACCCCCACGACACGCTTGACCAGATAAGGGCGGTAGCGCCACGGCAACGGCACACCCCGGTAATCGCTGCGCCATTCATATTCCGCCCCTCGCGGCGGCTTGAAAACCACGATGTCGCCCCGCTGATACCCACCCATCCCCAGCCGATGCGCCCAGCCCTCGGCGGTGGGCAGCAACAGGTGTTCGCCGTGGCGCAGGGCGGGCATCATGCTGGCCCCGTCCACCCCCACCGCCGTCGCACCGAACTGGGTCAGGAGCAGCGCAAAGACGATGGGCGAGGCCCATTCACGCCACAGGCTCCGCAGCCGCATGTTCATGGCCGCGCCTCCTGGCCTGTGGGCGCACTGTGGACCTCTGCCCGCACCGCGTAGGCCGCCCCACCCAGCACCATGCCCGCAAGCAACACACGTGGCGCCAGACCCAGCGTGTGCACCCGCGCCAGTTGCAGGGCCAGCCGCCACGCTGAACCGGACTCGCGCACGGCAGCGGCCCAGGCATCAGCCTCGTTCAGGCCCTGCAGGCGGGCGTCCAGCATGGCCTGATACAGGTTCGCGTGCAGTTCAGCCCGGACCTCACGGCGTATTCGGGACGGCAAGAACCGTGTCGCGCGGCCCAGGTAGCGTTCCAGCGCGTCGGCGCTCACCACAGGCTCCGCAGCGCCTGATCAAAGGCGGCGTAGCCCTCGCGGCGGCGGCGCAGTTCGGTGCGGCCCGACGCGGTCAGCAGGTAGGTCTTGACCGGCGGCCCCCCACGCGCGGGCTGAGTCAGGGACGCGCTCAGAAATCCAGCGCGCTCCAGACGGTGCAGGGCCGGGTACAGGCTTCCGGCATTCAGCGTGATCTGCCCCTGCGTCAGCGCGTCCACCCGCTTGGCAATGTCCTGTCCATAGCCGCCTTCCTGCTCGAGTACGCTCAGCAGGATCAGATCGAGATTGCCCTTGAAGAGATTCACATCCATCAGCAGACCTCCATCTCCACGGTCAGTGTCCGATATCAGAGTGTGATAATGGTGGGAAGAAAAGTGGCCGCCCCAGTGCTGAGGCGGCCTGCTGTTCCGGCGAAGTTCAGCCGGGAATGCGAATCTGCTGGCCCACCTTGATCAGGTCAGGGTTGCTGATGTTGTTGTAGTGGGCGATCTTCTTGTACTCGGCCGCGTTGCCATAGTACTTCTGGGCAATCGCGCCCAGCGTATCGCCGGACTGGACGGTGTACACGGTGTCGCCGGTCTGGGTGTCCTTTTCCTTGCTCAGTTCCTTGGCCCCGGCGGCCACGCGCAGGCCGCTGATGTCCACCCCGGACACGCCGTCGACCTCACGGGCCAGTTTCTCGGCCAGACGCTGCTCGTGGTCACTGTCCACCACGCCGCGCAGGATCACGCTCTTGCCGCTCTGCAACACGTCGATGGGATCGTCCTTCAGCTCGCCGTTGTTGCGGATGGCCTGATGCACGGCCTTGGCAATCTTGCTGCGCTCCTCCATCTCCTTGACCTCCGCCTCCATGCTGGGCGCGGCGGGGGCGGGCTTGGCGCTGGAGGTGGCCGGAATCTCGGTGCCGCCGCTGGCCGGGCCGGAGGTGAACGAATTGTCCGAGGCGCTGGGACCCGCGTCCTGCGGCGCTGCCGCCTGGGCCTGCTGGGGCGCTTCCTGGGCGATCAGGCCGCTGGTGTCCACGCTCTTGACCCCGTTGATGCCCTCGGCCACCACCTTGACCAGGTTGCCGTAGCGGTCATTGGGCACCATGCCGGTCACGGTAACGTTGCCGCCCTTTTCCTGCACCTGCAACCCCAGGTCTTTCAGGCGGGGCTGCTCGTTCAGGGCGTCCTTGACTCTATCCGCTGTACTTTTTCCGAAAGGCCACATGGCTGGAGCGTACCCCAACACCAGGGCAAATTGTGAGGAAACATACGTCTGTAAAGGATTGTTCAGGGTCCAGCCTCAGGTGCATGCCCTGCGCGGGCCAGCGCGGCTTCCGTGCCCCTGAAGCGCCTCATCCGGATGCTGTCTGTTTCGTTGGCAAACCAGCGTCTTCCCGGCCCACCAATGAGTCAATCGGAGGTTGTATCAGCCGTCGCTGGGGGTGCGCTTCTTGGGCTTGCTGGCGGCAAATTTCGCCAGTCG
This sequence comes from Deinococcus radiopugnans ATCC 19172, assembly GCF_006335125.1. Taxonomy (NCBI): domain Bacteria; kingdom Thermotogati; phylum Deinococcota; class Deinococci; order Deinococcales; family Deinococcaceae; genus Deinococcus; species Deinococcus radiopugnans. The sequence goes on along the minus strand of NZ_VDMO01000007.1, from coordinate 189,094 downwards.
GGCAGTCAGCACTGGCGGCGTTCCGGTCAGCAGGTCGCGCGAGACGGGGCGTCGCTTCGCAAAGTCGTCTACCCGGTCAAACAGGGTGTCGAACACGTCGCGCGGCATGTCCAGCGCGGGAGTCAGGCGCACGGTGCGCTTGCTGCTCAGGCTCAGGTTGGCCATCACGCCGGACTCATGCAGCTCTCGCAGGGCCAGCAGGGCGGTGGCCTCGAACACCAGTTCCTTGAGGACGCCGGGCAGCGGCACCCCCAGCATCGGCTGAAACTGCATCGCCAGCAGCAGGCCCTGGCCGCGCACGTTTTCCAGCAGGCGGGGGTAGTTCTGCTGGGTGGCCCGCAAGCGCTCCAGACCCACGCGCCCCAGTTCCAGGCTGCGGGCAGGCAGATCGTTCTCGATCAGGTACTCCAGCGACTTGAGGCCCACCGCCATTGCCAGCGCGCCGCCGCCGAAAGTGTTGCTGTGGCGCTTGCTGCTCAGGCCGCCCAGCATCTTCTTGTAGATGTCGTGGCGGGCGATGGTGGCGCCCACCGCCGTCATGCCGCCGCCCAGCGGCTTGGCGAGGGTGATGATGTCGGGGTCCAGCCCCTGCGCCGCCGACTCGAACCAGTGGCCGGTGCGCCCCAGCCCGGTCTGGATCTCGTCGGCGATCACCACGATGCCGTGTTTGCGGCAGTACTCGCCCAGCCCGCTCAGGAAGCCCGGCGGCGGAATGTTCACGCCGCCCTCGCCCTGGATGGGTTCCACGATGACGCAGGTGATCTTGTCGGGGCCGACGCGCCGGATCAGCGCCTTGAGGGCGTCGAGGTCGCCGTACGGCACGGTCAGCGCCCCCGGCACCAGCGGGCGGAAGATGTCCTGGTATTCCGGGTTGGGCGTCAGGCTCAGGCTGCCCAGCGTCTTGCCGTGGTAGCCGCTGCCGAAGGAGATCTGGAACTTGGAATCGGGCCGGAACGCCTTGGCGAACTTCAGCGCCCCCTCCACCGCCTCGGTGCCGCTGGAGCAGAAGAAGACCTGCGAGTCGGCGTGGCTGGGCAGTTCGCGGGCCAGCAGCCGGATCAGGTTGGCTTCCAGCGCCGCGCGCCATGGGGCGCTGGACTGCTGCGGCAGGCCCATCGAGCGGTTGTGGTCCAGAAACCCGTGCAGAAAGTCGGTCAGCACCGGGGGCATCTCGCCGAACGGGGTGGCGGCGTAGCCGCTGGCATTGATGCGCCGCACGCCGTTCTCGTCTTCCAGTTCCCACGGCGTCACGCGCGAAAAAGGTCCGGCCACGCCCAGCAATTCCAGCCCGTACAGCAGCTCGGCGTTGCCGTAGTGCAGTTCCAGACGGCGGACTTCGGAGGCGCCGAGGCGGTCGTGCAAGACATCGTCGGCCGAAATAAAGCCGGAGGGCAGTGTGGAGACAGGCGCAGACATGGGGGTCAGTGTAGGGGAAGGTCAGGGAGAAGACAGGACCGGGGGCGCGCAAAGGTGGTGCCCGGCAGCCCGGCTACCGGGTCTCGCGCAGCAGGGCCGGAACCCCGCCCGGATAGGCCTCGGCCTCCAGCCCGTCGGCCCGCAGGTACCGCGCCGCCAGCCCGGAGCGCACGCCCCGCTCGCAGATCACCAGCAGCGGCCCGCTGGCCGGGGTCAGGCCGTGCGCGCCGTCCTCGATCTGGTCCAGCGAGAGGGCCAGGACAGGCCGGCCGCTCAGCAGCGGTTCCAGCGGCTGGGCAAAGCGCAGCTCGGCGGGGCGCAGGTCGATGACGGTCACGCCTTCGGGCAGGGGCATGGGCGCAGCATAGGCCAGCGCCGGCGGACCGCGGGCACATTCCGCCCGGAGGACTCGGTTATGCTGCTGGTATGGAAGACATCACCCCGCAAGAAGGTCAGGACCGCGTCAAGCAGGGCGCCATGCTGGTTGACGTCCGCGAGCAGAACGAGTACGACGAACTGCGCGCCGAGGGGGCCACGCTGCTGCCGCTGAGCGAGCTGGAAAGCCGGTTCTCGGAACTGCCCAAAGACCGCGAACTGGTGATGATCTGCCGCAGCGGCGCCCGCAGCGCCCGTGCCGGCGAGTACCTGACGCAACACGGCTATGACCGCGTGGTCAACCTGGGCGGCGGCACGCTGGCCTGGGCCGAGGCCGGTCTGCCCACCGAGGGCACCGCAGTCAAAGGAGAAGCGAACTGATGGACACTGAACAGAACGTGCAGGCCTCTGCCGCCCCGGCGGGCGCCCTGCCCACCGAGGAACAGGTCCGCGAGGCCCTGAAGATCGTCAAGGACCCCGAGATTCCGGTGAACGTGGTGGATCTGGGCCTGATCTACGGCGTGGACGTGCAGGAAGGCGGACTGGTGGACATCACCATGACCCTGACCAGCGTGGGCTGCCCGGTGCAGGACCTGATCCGCGCCGACGCCGAGATGGCCGTGGGCCGCCTGGACGGCGTGAACGACGTGAACGTGGAATTCGTGTGGACCCCGCCGTGGGGACCGGACAAGATGACCGAGGACGGCAAGCGCCAGATGCGGATGTTCGGCTTCAACGTTTAACCCGCACCCCCCATATAGAACGGGCGGCCCCATATGGAGGCCGCCTGTTTCGTTTTGAATCGGTGTTCGGAGTGCCGGGTGTCAGTCGCTGTTGCGGGCAATGCCCAGGATGTTCAGGAACTGCACCAGCGCCATCGCGAAGCCGGCCACGTAGGTCAGGGCGGCGGCGGTCAGCACGTTCTTCGCGCCGTTCTGGCCCTGCACTGTGCCGTTGAGGCCCCGGCTGTCCAGGTAGGCCAGCGCCCGGCGGCTGGCGTCAAATTCCACCGGCAGCGTCACCACATGAAAGATCAGGGCTGCGCCGAACAGGATCACGCCCAGCCACAACAGACCGGACAGTTGCAAGAAGATGCCCGCCAGCAGCAGCCACGGGGCCAGGTTCATGCCCAGGCTCAGCGGCACGGCCATTTTGCCGCGCAGCACCAGCGCGGGCATCCGGACCTTGTCCTGCAGGGCGTGACCGACCTCGTGGGCGGCCACCGCCATCGCGCCGACGCTGGCGACGCCGAACACACTTTCGCTCAGGTTGACGGTCTTCTTGCCGGGATCGTAGTGATCGGTCAGGTTGCCGCGCACCGCCTGCACCGGCACGCCCTGCAGGCCGTTCTCGTCGAGCATCATGCGGGCCACTTCCGCGCCGGTCAGGCCACGGGCGTTGCGGACCTTGCCCCACTTTTTGTAGGTGCTGCTCAGATAGCCCTGGATCAGCAGCGAAGCCACGAACACGATCAGAATCAGAGGGGTGTAGGGGCCAAGAAACATAGGGAAACTTCCTCCGGGAAGTGAGGCGCGGCCCTGAAACGGGGCCAGCCAGTGACAGAGAGACAAACGCGGCGTGCACCCCGGTGAGACCAGAGCTTTCGCCACCAATATCTTAGCGTCCCACACTCAGGTTTTATGAGAACGGGGCGGGGCCGGATTCACGTCCGCCGCCCCGCTGCGGGGTCTGAGGCGCGGTCAGCCGGCGGCCTTGGGCTGCGCCCGCACCATGAACTTCAGGGCGGTGCGTTCCTCGTGCTGCACGTCCAGCTTGACGAATTCCGGCTGGGCGCACAGGTCGAGCCCGTCGTTCACCAGGTAGCCGCGCGCAATCGCCAGCGCCTTGACCGTCTGGTTGACGGCCGCCGGGCCGATGGCCTGAATTTCCACGCCGCCCTGGGACCGCAGCAGAGCGGCAATCGCCCCGGCGATGGCGTTGGGACGGGATGTAGCAGAGACGCGCAGGGTTTCCAAGGCTGGGGTTCCTCCAGGAACTGAATCGCCCAGAGTCTAGGCGACGGCGGTCCAGCGGGCAATTCCCCCAGTGGACGCCCCCTGGGGTGGCGCAGGTGCCTCCGCCTTTGGAGGGACGCCAGCATCTCCGGGGACCGGTAGCGTCAGCCTCAACCGACAGGAGGTTACATCCGTGGAAGAAGTCCTGGTTCCTCTTTTTTTCTTTGGCAGCATCTTCGCCTTTCCCCTGCTGCGCCGCCAGATGATCCACCGTCACCGGCTGGAAGTGTTGCGCCAGCCGGACCGGCGGCAGCCGGAAGGCAGCGCCCCCGCCGCCCAGGGCGACAGCGCCGCCGACCTGGCCCTGAGGCTGCCCGAACCGCACCGCCTGTACGCCCTGGCGCTGCTGTGCCGCCTGCAGGACGCGCTGGACGCCGGGCCGCTGGATGCCCACACCACCTATCTGATCCGGCAGGCCCACGCCGAGTATCTGCCCGCCACCCTGCGGGCGTACCTGAACCTGACCGCCGCCGCCCGCGCCCGCCTGAACGAGCGCGGGCAGAGCGCCGAGGCCCTGCTGCGCGAACAGCTGGAGCTGATCAACGCCGGCGTGGCGGGGGCACTGGGCCAGCACCACGCCTCGGCGGACCGGCTGCTGACGCAGGGGCATTTTCTGGGCGAACGCTTCGAGACGGTGGGCGCGCGGGTGCGGGCCTAGGCTCAGGCGTTCTCCGGCAACTCCTGCACCCGCACGCCCAGCAGGTGGGCCAGTTCCAGCAGCTGAACAGGTTCGACGCTCACCCCCGCCAGTTCCCGCAGGCCCACGCGGACGCCCTGAAGGTCTGAGCCGCGCAGATCGGCCCCCTCCAGCCCCGCGCCGTGAAACTCGGTCTTGCCCAGAACACAGGCCCGGAACACCGCGCCGGGCAGTTTGGCGTCCATGAACACCGCCTCGGTCAGATCACAGTCTTCCAGCCACAGGTGTTTGGAGTCCACTTCCGGCCACAGCGACAGCGGGGCCAGCGCGCGGGTCAGGCGGACATGGCGCAGCACCGCCCCTGGCAGTTGCAGGCCGGTCAGGCGGCAGTCGGTGAACTGCACGCGCTCCAGCGCTGCCTCGGTCCAGCGTGCGCCGCTCAGGTCACAGCCCTCGAAACGCACGTCCTTCAGGCGGATCAGGTTCCACGCCACGCCGCTCAGGTTGACCTCGCGGAAGACGCAGCCCTCGAAGGAGACGGTCTGCAGCGTGCCCGCATCCAGCGAACCGCCCTCCATGACGCCGCCCCGAAAGACCGATTCGTCCTCCAGCTCGGCCGGGGTGAGGGTCCGCAGGCCGCCGCGTGGGAACTTCGGCGGGCTGGGGGGCTTCGTTTGCGGGGCGGGCGTCACAGGGTCAGGATTTCGTGGCCCCTGGGCGTGACCACCAGCGTGTGCTCGAACTGGGCGCTGGGCAGCTTGTCGGCGGTGATCACGGTCCAGCGGTCGTCCAGCAGGCGGGTTTCGGGGCGGCCCAGGTTGATCATCGGCTCGATGGTAAAGACCATGCCGGGCTGCAGTTTCAGGCCGGTGTAGCGCGCCCCGTGGTGGTAGATGGTGGGTTCCTCGTGCAGGCGCTTGCCGATGCCGTGGCCGGTGTACTCGCGCACCACGCCGTAGCCGCGCCCCTCGGCCAGCGTCTGGATGGCGTGGCCGATGTCGCCGGTGCGGGCATTGGGCCGCACCACGCCCAGTCCGGCGGTCAACGCCTCGCGGGTGGTGTCCACCAGCGCCTGAATCTCGGGGGTCACGCGCCCCACCGTGTAGGTGTAGCAGGCGTCGCCGTAGACCCCGTCCATCAGCACGCCGATGTCGACGCCGATGATGTCGCCCTCTTTCAATTCGCGCCCGTCGGGAATGCCGTGGCAGATTACCTCGTTGACGCTGGCGCAGATGGTGGCGGGAAAGGGATTGTTGCGCGGGCCGTAGCCCAGGTAGGCGGGTGTGGCCCCGGCCTTGCGGATGTGTTCCTCGGCGATGCGGTCCAGCTCGGCCAGGGTCACGCCGGGTTTGACGAAGGGATCCAGGACTCGGAAGGTTTCGGCGACCAGCGCCCCCGCACGGCGCATGGCCTCGATTTCGCGGGCGGATTTCAGGGAAACGCGGCTCATAACATATGAGGCTAGCACGCCCCCGACAGGGATTAATGGTTGTCCGTCGATGGTTGCCGGGCCGGGATGTCCGCTTCCCCGCGCCGCGTCTGCCCCACTGCGCGCGCCGACCACCGCCCACACGTTTGCCGCTGCAACCCCCTACACTGACCCGCATGAAAGTCGTGATCAGCGTGGATATGGAGGGCGTGTGCGGCGTGGCGTCGTGGGTGCAGGTCAGCCCGCCGGAGTTCGGCGGTCTGGTGAACGGCACCGAGTACCAGGCGGCCCGCGAGCGCATGACCCTGGAAGCCGCCGCCGCCGCCGAGGGCGCCCTGATGGGCGGCGCGACGGACGTGCTGGTCAACGACAGCCACGACACCATGCGGAACCTGATTCCCGAACTGCTGCCCCAGGGGGTGCGCTTCACCAGCGGCAACGACAAACCTCTGAGCATGGTGCAGGGCGTGCAGGAGGACGGCGTGGGCGCCTTGCTGTTCGTGGGCTACCACGCCCGCGCCGGCAGCCCGCGCGGCCCGCTGGCGCACACCTGGAACGGCTTTATCCGCAACGTCCGGGTGGGCGGCATCGACACCGGCGAGTACGGCCTGAACGCGCTGGTGGCCGGGCATTACGACGTACCCGTGGTCTTTGCCTGCGGCGACGACGTGGCGATGGCCGAGATCACGGCCGAACTGGGGGAAGGGGTGGTCACCGTGGCCGTCAAGGAGGGGCTGAGCACCTACGCCGCCATTCACCTGCACCCTGCCGAAGCGCAGCGGCGCATCCGCGAGGGGGCCGAACAGGCGGTGCGGGCGGCCCAAAATGCCCAGCCCTACACCACCCGCTGGCCCGCGCCGTGTCAGCTGTCCTTTGACCACCAGGCCCGCGCCGACGCCTGTGCCCGCGTGCCGGGCGTGACGCGGGTGGACGCCGTGACCGTGGGCTGGAGCAGTGAGAACGCCTACCACCTGTTCCAGACCTTCCGCATGCTGGCGACGGTGGCGGGCGTGCGGCTGAACGGGTAAGAGGTCAGCTGGAAAGAGGAACACGGTGAGAGCGCCGCGCCCACCCCCCTCATGCCCACCCGTTACCCTGAGCGCATGAACCTGCGCCCCCTGCTGTTGGCCGCCGCCCTCGCCCTTCCTGCCAGTGCCTCGGCGGCCACCGCGTGGGCCGGGGTGGACGCCACGACGCGCGGTTACGGCCTGCACGCGGGCGGCTCGGTGTTCCGGGTGCCGATCCTGGGCACGCTGGGCATCGAGGGGGCGGCCGAGAAAGCCTGGAAAAACACCAACGCCAACCGGTACGCGCTGGGCGCCACGATGCGGGACATCAACCTGCCCATCACGCGGGTGGACGCCTTCGCCACGGCTGGAGGGGAATATGTGAACCGCTTCGGGGTCTACGCCGAGGGTGGCGTGCGCGGGCCGCTGCTGGGGCCAGCCGGGTGGCGGGCCTACGTGAGAAGCGGCACCGCCAGCGGATTTGGCGCGGGCGTGGGCGTGGAACTGCGGTTCTAGAGCATTTGTCAAAAGAGCTGTTCACTTTTGACCGAACGGACTGGCACAGCTCGCAGAGAGTGAGTGAATTTCGACGAGCAGTTGGGACTTGCAAAGCTGCGGAGCAGAGAATGGAGGCAGCAAAAGTCTTCTCCTCTGATGCCGTAATTTGGACAAATGCGCTAAGACTGGTGTAGAAATCCCACAGCGTCACGGCCTTTCGCCCTGCTGAACGCCCCCAGCGCCGCCTCCACCGTCCCCAGCCGTGCCGCGATGAGCCGCTGCGGATCGCGGTTGTAGCCTCCGGCCATCACCGTGACCAGCGGCAGGCGGGCGCGGGCGGCCCAGGCAAACACCCGTTCGTCCCGCTGGCGCACGCCGTCCACGCTCAGGGCCAGCTTGCCCAGCTGATCGCCCGCGAGCACGTCCGCTCCCGCCAGATAGAAGACGAAATCGGGGCGAAAGGCGGCCACGGCAGGGGCCACCTGATCGTCCAGCGCCGCCAGGTACGCCGCGTCCCCGGTGCCGTCGGGCAGGGCGACGTTCAGGCCTGCCGTTTCCTTGGTGAACGGGTAGTTGTTCGCGCCGTGCAGGCTGACGGTCAGCGTCCGCGCCTCCTGCGCCAGCATGGACGCCGTGCCGTTGCCCTGATGCACGTCCAGATCCAGGATCAGGATGCGGCGGGCGTGTCCGCTGTCCAACAGCCAGCGGGCGCTGATCACCACGTCGTTCAGGAAGGAAAAACCCTCGGCGTGATCGGCGTAGGCGTGGTGGGTGCCGCCGCCGAAGTTGAGGCCCAGCCCCACCCGCAGCGCGTCGCGGGTGGCCGCCAGGGTGGCCCCGCTGCTGCCCAGGCCGCGCTCCACGACGGCGGGCGTCCAGGGAAAGCCCAGCGCGCGTTCCTCGGCGCGGGTGACCTCGCCGCCCCGCCAGCGGGCCAGATACGCCGGGTCATGCACCCGCTCGGCCAGCGCCCAGGGCAGATCCGGGGCGTCCTCCAGCGGCAGCCGTTCGCCGACCCGCTCCAGCAGGTCCAGCATGAACTCACGCGCCATGAACTGCCGCCGGGGTGCGGGCTGCCCGGCATAGGCGGCGCGGCGGTAGGCGGTCAGGGCGCGGAACGGGTGGGAGGCGGCGACCACAGTCCGGGCAGGCTACAGTCTGGGCATGCCTTCCATCATGCAGCGGCTGAACCTGCGGCCCATCGTCCTGGCCCCGATGGCGGGCGGGCCGGGCACCCCGGAACTGGCCGCCGCCGTCAGCCACGCGGGCGGGCTGGGCAGCCTGGGCGCGGCGTACCTGACGCCCGCACAGATTCTGGAAGCAGGGGCGGCGGTGCGGCGGCTGACGCGGGGGCCGTTCGCCGTCAACCTGTTCGCGCCGCAGCCCAGCGTGCAGCCCACAGAGCTGGAAGTGGAGCAGGCCACCGCCGAACTGGCCCCTTTCCACAGTGATCTGGGCCTGCCGCCGCCTGCCCTGACCACCCAGGCGGACATAGACTTCGGCGCACAGCTGGACGCCGTCCTGGAGCTTCGCCCCGCCGTTCTCTCCTTCACCTTCGGGCGGCTGACGGCGCGTCAAATGGAGGCGCTACGGGAACGCGGGATTCTGGTGATCGGCACGGCGACGGGGCTGGAGGAGGCGCGGCAGCTGGAGGCCGACGGGGTGGACGCCACCGTGGTGCAGGGCGGCGCGGCGGGCGGCCACCGGGGCGGCTGGCTGGAAGATGAGCTGGCCGACACGCTGGCGCTGACCCGTGCGGCAGCCGGGAGCGTCCGCACGCCCCTGATCGCGGCGGGCGGGCTGATGACAGCGGGAGATGTGCGCGCCGTGCTGGAGGCCGGGGCCAGCCTCGCACAGTGCGGCACGGCGTTTCTGCGGGCGACGGAGGCCGGGACGTCCGCGCCGTACCGGGCCGCGCTGGCAGCGGCGAAGGCAGGCGACACCGTCCTGACCCGCGCCTTCAGCGGAAGAACGGCGCGGGGCCTGAGAAACGCCGTCACGGAGGGAATTGGGCAGCCTCTGCCCTATCCTTTTCAGAACGCGTTGACCCGTCCCATGCGTGCAGCGGGGGCCGCAGCCGGCCGCGCGGACGTGCTGAGCCTGTGGGCCGGGGAAGGCGTGGCCCAGGGTCAGGAGGGTTCGGCGGCCCAAATTCTGGACGGGCTGTGGCCATAGCCGACGTGCGCCTGCGCCCGTTGCGGCCCGGCGACGAGGAAAGCGCGGTGCGCTGGGGCGCGGACGAAGAGTTCTGCCTCGCCATCGACTGGCCGGTGGGCTTGCCCGCCGAGCACATCCGCCAGCACTGGCGGGGCCTGCTGACGCTGACGCCGCCGGAATTGCTGCGCCACGGCATCACGGTGGACGGCGTGCTGGTGGGTTACACCGATCTGGCGGGGTTTACCGGAGACAGCGCCGAGTTCGGCATTGCCATCGGGGAGCGGGCGCTGTGGGGTCAGGGCCTGGGCCTCCAGGCCGGACGGCTGACGCTGGCACACGCCTTCGCTGACCTGGGCCTGCAGACGGTCACCGCCGAGGTTCACGCGCCCAACCTGCGTTCGCGGGCGCTGATGCGGCGGCTGGGCTTCACGGAAATTGGGCAGGGCAGCCCGCAGGAATACCGGGGCGCGCTGGTGCCGGTGATTCAGTTCGTGCTGCGGCGGAACCTCTTCAGTCGGTAACCGTATGGCCTGCCGCGCGCAGGGCCGTCACCGCCTCGGTCAGACGCGGCTGCGCCACCAACACGTAATCGGTGTCGAAAGTGGACAGGGCGAAAATGCCCACGCCCGCGTCCCGCAGCGGGTTCAGCACGCCGGCCAGGATGCCGGTCAGCGTGAACTCGAAGGGGCCGTGCAGCCGCAGCGCCGCCCAGCCCCGCTCGGCCCGCACCCCCGCTGGCACGCCCTCCGCAGCGCAGACCACCGACAGTTCGCCGGGCACGCGGGTCACGCTCCAGAACTCGCCCGCGTAAGCCCAGGCGGGCGGGGCGGCGTCGGCGGGAAGCTGGCACACGGCGTAGGTGCCGCTCAGCACGGAGAGGGTCAGGGGCATGTCGCAGATGCTATCTGAGCCGGATGCGGAGCGCTTCCCTCCCCCATTCGGCCAGGGGCACGCCCCCACCATTCGCCCGGCGCGCCTTTTTGGCCCGAAGCGCACCATGGGGGCATGACAAATTTTTCTGAGCTATCGAACTTAGTGGCCGACGCGGTAGAAGCCGTGTCTACGAGTATCGTTTCTGTCCGCGCCGAGCGGCCCATCAGCGGCACGGTGATCGGCGACGGGCTGGTGCTGACCGTGGCGCATGTCCTGCACGGCGAGGAGGTCAGCGTGGTCACCCACGACGGGCGTGAGCTGAGCGCTGCGGTGGCGGGCCGTGACCCGGCCAGCGATCTGGCGCTGCTGCGGGTAGAAGGGCTGAACCTGCCGGCCCTGGGGGCCAGTGGGGGCGTGCGCGTGGGCGAGTTGTTGCTGGCGGTGGGCCGTCCCCCGCACGGCGTCCAGGCGACGCTGGGCCTGCTGGAGTGGCAGCCCACCGGGGAGGGCCGCGCCCGGGGCTGGCTGCCCAGCGGCGCGGCGCCCTTCCGGGGGGTCAGCGGCGGCGCGCTGGTGGACGCACGCGGCGGTCTGGTGGGCGTGCTGAACGCAGGCGTCGCGCGCGGCGAACTGCTGTCCGTTCCCGCTGACCGCGCCCTGAAGGTGGCCGGGCTGCTGGGCAGCACTGGGCGCGTGCCACGCGGCTATCTGGGCATTGCCACCCAGCCGGTGATGTTTCCACAGACGGATGGGCCGGAACCGCAGATCGGCGCCGACAACGGGCCTCCCAACCGTGGCCCCGGCAGAGGCCGGGGCGAGTGGGGCCAGGGCCGCGAGGGCTGGGGCGGCGGCCGTGGACGCGGCGGCTGGGAGCGCGGGAACTGGGAGCGTGGCCCCTGGGGTGGCCGGGGGCGCTGGGGCCAGGGCGGCAGGGTGGGCCTGACCGTGGTCAGTGTCGAGGACGGCAGCCCCGCCGCCCAGGCTGGACTGCTGGTGGGCGACGTGCTGCTGTCGCTGGACGGCCAGCCGGTGCGCCGTCCGCCGGAACTGCTGGGGCGCGTCCGCGAGCGGGCCGGGCAGAGCGTCAGCGCCCGCATCCTGCGCGGCGGCCAGGAACACGACGTGACGCTGGTGATCGGCGAGCGCTGAGCATGGGCCAGACGCAGGCGGGTCAGCCGGCGCGAGGCCAGACAGGTCAGGGCGAGGCAGCCAGGGCAGCTGGTCTCGCGGGGCCGCCAGCCCCCTTAGCATGGGGCATGACCGCGCCCCTGACCCTGCTGCCCAGCGTGCGGATCGCGGTGGGCAGCGCGGTGATGGCGGCGGGGCTGGCCGCCCTCCTGTCCTCGGCGGGCTTTCCGGTGGTGCAGGAGGCCCAAGAGCAGGAGGCCGAAGCGGACGTGCTGCTGGTGGACGATGCCTGGCTGACCGACAGCGGGGCGCTGGCCGACGCGCCCGCCGTGGTGGCGCTGGGCTCACCCACCTGGGCCGCGCGGCTGTCCGAACTCCTGACTGGAGGCTGGGCCGCCCTGCCCGCCGACGCCACCCCCGCCGAGGTGCTGGCCGGCGTGCTGGGCGCGGCGGCGGGGCTGGCGGTGCTGCTGCCGGGTCAGGTGGGCCTGCCCGACGATCCGGACGAGGACGCCGAAGGCCCCCTGACCGGTGTGACCCTGACACCGCGCGAACGGGACGTGCTGAACCTGCTGGCCCTGGGCCTGAGCAACAAGCGCGCCGCCCGTGACCTGGGCGTGTCGGAAAGCACGGTCAAGTTCCACGTCGCCTCGCTGTATTCCAAGCTGGGCGTCCAGAGCCGCGCCGGGGCGGTGGCGCGCGGGATTGGGCTGGGGCTGGTCAGCGTGTAGGGCAGCGTCAGATGGCGCGCGGCCTACCGCTTGACCGCCTGAATCTGCCCGTAGCGCGCTCCCGTCGCCACGCCGGGCGGGAAGGCCGCGTCGATGCGCGCCAGATCGTCGGGGGTCAGCGTCACGTCCAGCGCGCCCAGGTTTTCTTCCAGGTACTTCACACGCTTGGTGCCGGGGATGGGCACGATGTCTTTTCCCTGCGCCAGCACCCAGGCCAGCGCCAGTTGCGCGGGCGTGCAGCCTTTTTCCCCGGCCAGACCCTGCACCTCGGCCACCAGATCCAGGTTCTTCTGGAAGTTCTCGCCCTGAAAGCGCGGGCTGGTGCTGCGGAAATCGTCGGGGCCAAAATCCTCCGGGGACTTGAGCTGCCCGGTCAGGAAGCCGCGTCCCAGCGGGCTGTACGGCACCAGCCCCACGCCCAGGCCACGGCAGGCCGCCAGCACACTTTCACCCGGCTGGCCATCCTCGGGGTGGGGGGCATTCTCCGGGTCACGCGTCCACAGCGAGTATTCGCTTTGCAGGGCGGTGATCGGGTGGGTGGCGTCGGCGCGGCGCAGCGTTGCGGCGTCCACCTCCGAGAGGCCCAGGAAGCGCACCAGCCCGCGTTCCACCAGCTCGCCCATCGCGCCCACGGTGTCCTCGATGGGCGTCTGCGGATCGGGGCGGTGCAGGTAGTACAGATCGACGTGATCGGTCTTCAGGCGCCTGAGGCTGGCCTCGATGGACTGGCGCACGTACTCGGGCCGCCCCGACAGGCTGCGCTGCATCGGGTAGCCCGGCTCGCGCACGATGCCGAACTTGGTGGCCAGCACCACGCGGTCCCGCTTCCCCTTCAGCCAGCGGCCCAGCAGTTCCTCGTTGGTGTGGGGGCCGTAGATGTCGGCGGTGTCGTAGAAGGTGACGCCCAGATCCAGGGCGCGGTTCAGCGTGCGCAGGCTCTCGGCCTCGTCGGTGTCGCCGTAGAACTCGCTCATGCCCATGCAGCCCAGGCCCAGGGCGGACACGGTCAGATCGCGAAGCTGGCGGGCGGGCAGGTCAGTGGATGGGGTCATGCGGTCTCCTTCTTGAAACGGGATGGGATTGAAACGGGGTGGGACGGCAAATTGGACAGGCCCAACTCTACGCCTGCCCTGCGTATGCTGCGGCCATGCGAGTTGCAGTCTTCGGCGACGTCCACGGCAACCTTCCCGCGCTGACGGCGGCGCTGGCTGACATGGACGCGCATTCGCCCGACGTGCGGGTCTGCCTGGGCGACGTGACCATGGGCGGGGCGTGGCCGCGCGAGTGCCTTCATACGGATTCCGTTTGTTTTGTGTGGAAATCGGGACAGCGCCGATTTCCACACTCCACGTCCGGAATCCGTTTTTCTCCTGCTCGCTTCGCTCGGATTTCCAGGTGTTTTCAACACCTTTCAATCGGAGTCCGTATCAGGTGGTGTCCGCACTGGGCTGCCCGGTGGTCAGCGGCAACGCAGACCGTCAGACGCTGGAAGCTCCACAGCCTCTCCAGCCGCGCAGCTTTCCCGATGAGCAGGAGATTCACGATATCGGCCAGTGGAGCGCGGCGCAGTTGACCGAAACCGAGCGCGACACCCTCCGCAGCTTTGTGCCGAGCGTGGAACGGGAAGACCTGCTGTGCTTCCACGGCAGCCCCGCGAGGGACGACGAGGTGCTGGACGCCGGGACACCTGCGGAACGCCTGGAAGAGTTGCGCGCCGAGTACGGTCAGCAGTCCATCTGGATCGGCGGCCACACGCACCAGCCGCTGCTGCGGAGCCTGAACGGCTGGCGCCTGCTCAACCCCGGCAGCGTGGGCCTGCCCTTCGAGAAACGGGGCGGGAAATACGTCAATCCGGCCCGCGCCGAATCCCTGCTTCTGGACTGGACGGAGGGGGATTGGGCGGTGACCTTCCGCCGCGTTCCCTACCCTCTGGCCCCGCTGAAAGAGGGCATTCTCGCCTCTGGCATGCCCCACGCCCGCTGGTTGGCCGCCGAGTGGGTGGAGGGCTAGTCCCCGGTATCCAGCAGCAGCTTCGGCGTGAATTTCAGCCCGTCCGCCGCCACCAGATGCGCGGGAATGCCATTCACATGCCGCATGGATTTTTCAACCGGAACGCCGTGCAGGTGGCCGTAGACGATCAAGTCGGGCCGCGCCGCCTCGATCACCTCGGTCAGCGGGTTGGGCGGGTAGGGGGCCGAGGCGGGCGGGTAGTGCAGCATCATCAAGAAATGATCGCCCGGCTGCCGCAGCCGCTCCGCCGCCGCCACGCTGAGGCTCAGGCGCTGGGCCTCGCGGCTGAGCAGGCGTTCGTCCTCGTCGCCCAGCGGCACGTGTCCCGGCGTGTTCCAGCCGCGCGTGCCGCAGACGACAACGTTTTCGACTCGCACAGCATCGTTGTGAACGGCCAGCATGCCGGGGGGCAACGACGCGCGCAGTTTGGACGGTGTAGGCCACCAGTAGTCGTGGTTGCCGCGCAGCAACACCTTGGTGCCGGGCAATTCGGCAATCCCGGCCAGATCCGTCATCGCGTCGGGCAGGCGCATGGCCCACGACAGGTCACCGGGCAACAAGACCAGATCGCCGGGGCGCACGGCCCCCTGCCAGCGCTCGTAGATGGCCTCCGGATGCCCGGCCCACTGCGGCCCGAAGACCGTCATGGGTTTGGGGGTCACGTAGGCCAGATGCAGATCGGCGATGGCAAAGACGCGCATGGGCTGACTCCAGGGAGGGGGCGGCGGGCCAAAAGAAAACCTCCCGCAGCGGGGAGGTTCATTCCTGCGTGGTCGGGGCGAAAGGATTCGAACCTTCGACCCCGTCGTCCCGAACGACGTGCGCTACCAGGCTGCGCTACGCCCCGCCACGGCTCCTGTCGTGCTGGGGCCAGAGGACAGCCGCGCAGCATTTCAAGTGCGTCCGGCAGTTTATCCGCCGCCCTGTGGGGTGTCAAGGCACAGTCAAGGCACGGCGGTGCAGGCGGCGGGTTACTGCTCCTGCGCCGCCTCGTCTTCCAGTGCCCGCTCGCTGAGTTCGCGGATGGCGGGCCAGATGGCGTCCCCGCCGTAGCCCCGGCGGGCCAGAAAGGCGTAGGCGCTGGCCTTCGGGTCCTTCTTGCGGGCCAGCGCGGGCCAGCGCCGCTCCAGCACTTCCAGCGCCCCGGCCCGCTCCTGATCGGGATCACGGGCCTCCAGGGTGTCCTGAATCAGGTCCTCGGGCACGCCCCGGCGCTTGAGGGTCTGGCGCACCCGGAAGGTGCCCACGCCGCGCCGCTTGCCCTCGATCTGGGCCACCTGTTCGTCATCCTGATAGCCCAGTTCCTGCACGCGCTTCAGAACCTCTTCAATCAGCGTGGGATCGTCGCTGCGGCGCTCCAGCTTGCCGCGCAACTCGGCCTCGGTCAGCGCGCGGGCGCCCAGGGCGCGGAAGGCGTAGGCCAGCAGGGCGTCGCGCCGCTCCTCGGGGGTTTTGGGCCGGACCTCGCGCGGGGGCTGATCGCCTTCGGGGGAGTGGGCACGGCGGCTTCGCATGACGCCAGTGTATGGCTTGCCCAGCGCCGTCAAAGCGCGTATAGTCACGAGGTTGTCTTCACCAGGAGGCAGCCCGGCGGCAGCGGTCCAGCGTGGCCCCGCCCCGGCGCGTGCAGCAGATATAGAACGGCTGAACGCCACGAGTTCCCTCCCACAGGGAACCGCCCCGCGCAGGCGGGAGAACAAGGAGAAGAACCATGGCATTACGTCACAAGTCCGCCCAGAAGCGCCACCGCCAGAGCCTCAAGCGCCGCATGATCAACCGCAGCCGCAAGAGCACCATCAAGACCTTTACCAAGAAGGCGCTGGCCGCCATCACCAACGGTGAGGACCTGAACGCCGCCCAGAGCAAGGCCGAAAGTCTGATCGACAAGGCCGCCAAGGGCAGCACCCTGCACAAGAACACCGCCGCGCGCAAGAAGAGCCGGCTGGCGAAGGCCATCAACAAGGCCAAGGCCGCGCAGGACAGCGCCGCGCAGACCCAGAGCGCCGCACAGCCCCAGAGCTGAGTCACCACCTTCAAGACCGGCAGGCCATTCAATGTGGCCTGCCGGTCTTCTGTGTTCAGGCGGCGCTACTTGCGCGCTTCCTTGATGTCGATGGTGCCGGTGAACTTCTGCAGATCGATGGTCAGCGTGTAGTTGCCCACGTCGCCGGTGCCCAGCACGTTCAGTCCCCACTGCCCCTGCGGGCAGACCTGACCGGCGATCTGGGTTCCCCTGGGATCGGTCAGCCGGAAGGTGGCCCGGCCGCTGCGGACGCTGCAAGTGCCGCGCACGCCCACCTCCTGATTCTGGTCGTAGACGCGGAAGGTGTACCTGTTCTCGCCGGTCGCGTTGACCATGTAGGTGGGCGTCAGCGTGACGTAGCCCAGCCGCAGACCGAAGGTGAGATACAGGGCGGTCAGCGCGAGAAGCAGCACCACGACGAGCAAACGCATTGGCCCAGTGTAACGCGAACCCACGGTCTTTGAAAGGGAAGTCACACTCTGTCGGGGGAAGAGGCTGGGGGGGGCGTTATGAAGAAGCCAGCCGCCGAACGCCGTGACGGATGGCCTCGGGGGGCAGGTGGGCAAAGGCCAGCAGCACGGCGGCCGGCCCCCCGGTGGCCGAGAGGGGGGCCACAGGCGAGAGCGCCACACCGCGCCGGGCCGCCGCCGCCACCGCCTGCGCTTCCTCCAGCCCGGCCGGCAGGCGCACGTACACGTGCAGTCCGGAAGCCGCACCCTGAACCGCCCAACCGGGCAGCCCATCGCTCAGGGCCGCGAGCAGCACCTCCTGCCGGTGGGCCAGCACCTGCCGCGCCCGCCGCAGATGCCGCCCGTAGGCCCCCGAATCCAGCACGTCGGCCAGCGCCAGGGCGTCCAGCGTGCCGGGGGCGCGGTCCGTCAGCGGGCGGGTGCGGGCCAGCACGCGCAGCACCGGGGGCGGGGCCACCAGAAAGCCGCTGCGGGTGGCCGGGGCCAGGCTCTTGCTGAAGCTGCCCAGCAGAATCACGCGGTCCGGGGCCAGGCCCTGCATCACCGGCAGCGGGCGGCCCGTGTGGTGCAGATCGGCGGCGTAGTCGTCTTCGAGAATGAAAGCGTTGCCGCGCCGCGCCCAGGCAACGAGTTCGGCGCGGCGGGCGGCGCCCAGCGTCACGCCAGTGGGGTACTGGCAGCCGGGGGTCAGGTACAGCAGCGTGGCCTGCGGGGGCAGGTGTGTGGGCTGGAGACCGCCCGCGTCCACGGCCACCGGGACCACCGCCGCCCCGGTGGCCGCAAGCGCCGCCCGCGCGCCGGGGTAGGTGGGGTCCTCCACCGCCGCCACCCGGCCCGGCTCCAGAAACACGCGGGCCAGGGCGTCCAGCGCCGACTGCGTGCCCCCCGTGAGCATCACCATCTCGGGCGTGACCCGTGCGCCACGCGCCGCGTTCAGGTAGGCCGACAGGGCGCGGCGGGTTTCCAGTGGTCCCAGCGGGTCAGAGAACTTTCCCTCCTCTGTGCGCCTGCCCAGCCGCCCCGCCTGACGCGCCAGCGCCGCCGTCCAGGCCGCCTCCGGGTACAGCTCCGGGACCGGCTGGCCCACGCGGAAATCCACGGCGTATTCGCCTCCCGCGTCGTCCACACCGCCCGACAGGGCGCGGCTGGCCCAGGCACTCAGGGGCAGGTCCTGCGCCGCCGTGAGCGGACCAGCGGCCTCGGGGGCGGGCACACACACCACCGTCCCGCTGCGGCCCTGCACCCGCAGGTAGCCTTCGGCTTCCAGCCCCGCCAGCGCGTCCACCAGCGTATTGCGCGACACGCCCAGCGCCCCGGCCAGGCGGCGGTGACCGGGCAGGCGGGTGCCCTCCGGCAGCAGGCCGCCCGTCACGGCGCCGCGCAGGGTCCGGGCCACGCGGGCATGCAGCGCCTCGCCGGGCAGAGGTGCGGCCAGGGCCAGCTCATCCCATTCCCCGGACGCAGCGCGCCTGCCCAACGTCCCTGTCCGCAGCGCTCCCGTCTTCAGCGCCCGAACTCCCGTTCCAGCCAGCGGCGATCCCCTCCCTCGGCCTCCAGCGCCTGCCCCGCCAGCTCCAGAAAACGGTCCCGCGCGGCCTGAGCCTCAGTCAGCGTCAGCCCATGCGCCGCCGGATCGGCCAGCAACTCGCGGATCAACGGGTAGACCGGCTGTTCCGGGTAGGGCTTCCCGTTCACGGTCAGCACGGCGGGCCAGCTCAGCAGATAATCCAGCGCGTAGGGGCCGGGTTCCAGCACGCAGCCGCCCGGATAGGGAATGCGCCGGGGCGCGGGGAAGGTCACGGCGGGATCGGACATGGAAACAGGATGCGCCGCGGGGAATCGTGTGGGCAAGAGGCCGGGGTCCCCTGGCCCCACCCAGCCCTACCACGGACTGCCCGCCACGCCTCCCATTGGCCCCGGCCCGCATCCGTTAGCCTGATCCCCATGAAGAAGTCCGCCTCCGTCACCCTCCAGCCCGCCGCCGTCCGGCGTATTGCAGGCCGCTACCCTTTTGGACACACAGGCGACATTGCCGACGCCGACGCCGGAATCGCGCCCGGCGAGGTGGTGGACGTCAAGGCCCCCGGCGGCAAGGTGATTGCGCGCGGCTATTTCAACCCGGACGGCGCGACGCCGCTGAGATTGCTGACCTGGGAACGGGAAGAGGTGGATCTCAAGTTCTACCGCGCCCGCGTGAAGGCCGCTCTGAAACGCCGCGAGGGCCGCATCCTGAACACCGATGCCGTGCGTGCCGTGTACGCCGAGGCCGATGGGCTGCCGGGGGTGGTGGCCGATCAGTTCGGGGCTGTGCTGGCCGTCCAGCTTCGCAACGCCGGGGCCGAACGTCACCGTGACCTGATTCTCAAGGCCCTGAAGGAAGTCACTGGGGCCGCCAGCGCCTACGAGCGCAGCGACACGGGCGAGCGCCGCCGTGAGGGGCTGGGCATGGTGGCCGGGCCGCTGTGGGGCGAGGTGCCGGAACGCGTGGACTTCCACGAGGACGACCTGACGCTGCACTTCGCGCCGATGGACGCGCAGAAGACTGGCTTCTTTCTGGACCAGCGCGACAACCGCCGCCTGATGCGTTCCCTGGTGCGGCCCGGCGCGGGGTTTCTGGACGTGTACTCGTACACCGGGGGCTTCAGCCTGCACGCGGCCAAGGCCGGGGCGAAAAGTGTGGCGTTGGACAAGGATCAGGTGGCGCTGGCCGCGCTGGAGGGGGCCGCCCGCAGCAACGGCGTGAACGGCAACGTGGGCGTGCGCTGGGGTGACGCGCTAGAGGTGCTGGCCGCCCTGGAGCGCGAGAAGCGCACCTTCGGGGCCGCCGTGCTGGACCCGCCCACCCTCGCCAAGCGGCGCGACGACGTGCCGCGTGCCAAGCGCATCTTCACCGACGGCGCGGCCCACGCCCTGCGGATGCTGGTGGGTGGCGGCCACCTGATGATCAGCACCTGCGCCCACTACATCCGGGTGGATGACCTGCTGGACGCCGCCCGCGTGGCTGCCGCCGAGGCCGAGTGCGACGCCGAGGTGGTGGCGGTGACGTACCAGCCCGCCGACCATCCGCACCTGCTGAGCGTGCCCGAGAGCCTGTACCTCAAGAGCATTCTGCTGAGAAAACAAGCGTGAACGGGGCTTTTCCCGTATGCTGATTCGCAGATGAGCGCCGTGATTCACCTGCAAGCGCTGGGCCTGACCGAGTACGAGGCCCGCGCGTACACCGCCCTGCTGGCGCTGGGCCGCGCCGTGCCGGCCCGTGTGGCGCGGCAGGCCGGCATTCCCAGGCCCAAGATCTACGAGACCCTGGAGCGGCTTGAAGGCCGGGGGCTGGCCGCCAAGATGGGCCAGAACCCGCTGGAATACGCGCCCCTGAGTGCCCGCGAGTATCTGGCGCGCGCGCGCCGCAGCTTCGACGACCGGCTGGGCGCCCTGGACCGGGACCTGTCGCGTCTGGCCCCCGATCCGGCCCCCGAGGCGGTGTACCACCTGTACGGCGAGGCCGCCATCCGCAGCCTGTGCGAGGACCTGACCCTGAACGCCCGCCGCAGCCTGTTCATGGCCGGGGAGGCCAGTTTTGCCGCAGAACTGGAACGCCTGACCCCGCGCGGCGTCGAACTGCGGCGCACCCACCTGACCGGCCTGCCCAGCATCGCCGCCGAGGGCCAGCGCGCCTTTCTGCTGGCCCGCGACGGCGAGGCCGCCCTGGTGGCCCATTTTATCGACGAGGACGGGGTGGGGCAGGCCCACGGCGTTCACACCCACAACCCGGTGATCATCCACCTGATCGAGGGCTACGTGAATCTGGCGTCGCGGCAGGCGGGGTCCATCTGAGTCTCCCGGCAGGCGGCGCCCCCTGACCGTTGACAAGCCGGGAACGCACTGTTAATCTTGCTGAGCCTTGAAAGAGGCGAGCGACAAAAGCGGGGCTGTGGCGCAGTTGGGAGCGCGTCTGAATGGCATTCAGAAGGTCAGGGGTTCGAATCCCCTCAGCTCCACCACCAAAAGCCCCCGCCAGTGTGCGGGGCTGCTTTTTTCCTGGAGGACCCCAAGGCGATGTAGCTCAGCTGGTTAGAGCGAACGACTCATAATCGTTAGGTCCGCGGTTCAAGTCCGCGCATCGCCACCAACGACAGAACACCCCGTCCAGTACGGGGGTTTTTGTTTTGGACCGGATACAGTACCGCGGGTTGACGAGGAGTGGTCGTTTGCTCCGGAACCCCGCCCGTCGGCTCCCACAAAGGAGACGCTCAGGGTGACGGGCTCCGCTGGAAGCGGCTCTGGGCGCAGGTCTCCTGCCAGAAGCGGGCCAAGCCGAGAGAAGCGCGCCGAGCGTCTACACTGACCACACCCCATGACTGACACCCCCGTGCCGCCCCCGTCTCAGCCGGTGCAGGCCACCCACCTGCTCACCCACCTGCAGGGCGTGACGCAGGCCCTGACCACCGCCCGCCAGCAGGATGAGGTCTGCGACATCGTTCTGCGCGACGCCCTGGACATCCTGTGGGGGATCGGCGGGACGGTCCTGCTGGTCCGGGACGCGCACCTGCACGTCGCCGCGAGGCGGGGCCAGACCGACGGCAGTGTCTGGCAGGCAGGGGACCTGACCGGCGGTGACCCCTGTGCCGACGCGCTGCGTTCGAACACCCCCCTGTACTTTGACCACGCAGGCGCGCTGGCCTCGGCTTACCCGGACCTGGAAACCCGGACCGGCGGGAAGGCCGCAGTGGCCAGCGCGGTGCTGCCCATGGTGGAAGGCGGTCAGCCGCTGGGCGTGATTGTCTTGGACTTCCGGGAGCCGCACGACTTCACGCCGGACGAACGGCACTTCCTGCGGACGCTGGCCGCCCAGTGCGCCGTGGCCCTGGACCGCCTGCGGCTCTCCGGCGATCTGGAACGGCAGGTTCAGGACCGCACCGCCGAACTCGAGGCCTTTGTGCGGTTCACCGAGGCGGCGGACGGTGAGACCGACGTGCTGGCCCTGGCCGAGCGGGCTGTCGACGTGCTGGGCGTGCTGTTTCCCGGCTGCACCGGCGTGTACTACACCCTGGAAGGCAGTCTGTGGCGGGTCAAGGTCTACACCCGTGATCTGGAGGCCCAGCCGGAACTGCTGGCCAGTCTCAAGGCCGGCATGCCGCTGAACACCCCGGTTTTCGCCCAGCCGATGCAGACGGGTGAACCGGTCTTCGTCGACGGCTGGGACCCCGAAAAAGAGCAGTTTGCCCACTCTGAACGCTACCAGACTGTCGCCACCTTTCCGCTGATGGTGAACGGCACCATTCAGGCCATCTTCGCGCTGGGCCTCAAGGACGTCCCGCGCTGGTCCGCCCATTCCAGGGCCGTGTTCCGCTCGGTGGGCCGCAGTCTCCGGCTGGCCCTGGAACGCACCGAGACCGCCCGGCAACTCGCGGCCCAGAACGCCGAATTGCTGGCCCGCACGCAGGCGCTGGAGGGCTTCGCCGAGCTGACCCAGGAACTGGGGCTGACCACCGAGCCTGAAATCCTGATCGGCCGGGCGATGGCCCTGGTGCGCTCCCTGCTGCCACCGGGGTATGTCATCTTCTGGCAGATCGTCCAGGGCCGGTGGCAGGCCGCCGCGCAGCTGGGTGATGTAGGCAACCCCGACTTGCAGGCGGCCATCGAGGGCGGCTTTCCTGTGGGCCAGCTGCCCAGCCTGGACCTGCCGTACCAGACCCGCGAACCGCTGTTTCAGGACCACTACGATCCCGCACGCGACGTCGCCCCGGAACTTGTCGAGCACGTCTCGACGGTGGCCACCCTGCCGGTGCTGGTCAACGGTCAGGTCAGCGGCATCTTCAACGCCCCGCTGTTCGGGCCGCGCCGGTGGAGCGCCGCCGATCAGGCGGTCCTCAAGACGACGGTCCACAGCCTGGGCCTGGCGCTGGAACGTGCCGAACAGGCGCGGCAGCTGACCGCCCAGCGCGACCTGTTGCAGGCCTCGAACGAGGAACTGGAGGCCTTCACGTACAGCGTGTCGCATGACCTGCGGACCCCGGTGCGGCACATCATCAGCTTCGGCGATCTGCTGCGGCGCTCGTTGCCCGAGCCGCTGGAGGACCGGACGCAGCGGTACTTCGGCATCGTGTCCAGCGCGGCGGCGACGCTCAACACCCTGATCGACGGCATGCTGGACGTCTCGCGCGCCTCACGCCAGCCGCTGAAGGCCGAGCAGGTGGACCTGGACCGGGTCTTTCAGGCGGCCCGTCAGCAGGTCAGTGTGGAGCAGCCGCAGCGTCAGATCGACTGGCAGATCGGCGCCCTGCCCAGCGTGAGGGGGGACGCGGGGCTGTTGCGCCGGGTGGTGACGGCCCTGGTAGACAACGCGGTGAAGTACACCCGTGACCGTGAGCGGGCAGTGATCGAGGTATGGGCGGAAGACCGGGGAGCAGACTGGGCCGTGCTGGTGCGGGACAACGGGGTGGGCTTCAATCCGCAGTACGCGGACAAGCTGTTCACCATCTTCCAGCGGTTGCACCGGCAGGAAGACTTCGGGGGGGCCGCCGTGAGCCTGGCGAACGCGCGGCGGATCGTGACCCGGCACGGCGGCACCATGACGGCCCAGGGCCAGCCGGGCGCGGGAGCCACCTTCGGCTTGATCCTGCCCAGGGTGACGCCCTGACCGCTGGGTTTCTCCGGCCCAGCCCCAATTCCGAACAGTGTTGCAAGTGAGGTATTGGAAGTCAGGTGCAGAAGCCTCGCAGTCCCCCTTGCAGGTGTCCAGAGCTGCCCGTGGCCGCTGTTTTGCCCAGGACCGCGAGAGGAAGAAGAGTGGAGTCCGGACCTGAGTAGGTGGTGACGATTGCGTCGTCAGGGTGTCAACTGAGCCATAGTCACACCACTGGGTCGCCCGACTGGACCGCTACGGCGGCGTAGAGGGAGACGGAGAAAAACGGGTTCCGGACGTGGGATGGAGGGACCAGCGCTGTCCCGATTCCTGTCACGTTACGAACGGAAGCCGTCTCAGACCCTCAGCGCGGCAGCGTGAAGCCGAACGTCGCGCCCTGACCCTCCCGGCCCGAGGCGCTGACCGTGCCGCCATGCCGGGTCACGATCCGCCGCACGTTCGCCAGCCCCACGCCGGTGCCCTCAAACTCACGTTCCAGATGCAGGCGCTGAAAGGCCCCGAACAGCCGGTCCTGGTACCGGGGGTCAAAGCCCACCCCGTTGTCCCGCACGAACACCGCCCACTCCTCTTTGCGTTCCTCGGCCCACACCTCGATCACGGCCGGGGTGCGGGGCCGGGTGTACTTCAGGGCGTTGCCCAGCAGGTTGGTGAGCACCTGCCGCAGGGTGTCGTGATCGCCGTTCACCAGCGGCAGCGGAGAGACCCGCCACTGGACTTCACGGCCCTGCGTGTCGGTTTCCAGTTCCTGCTGGACGTGCAGCACCAGGGCGTCCAGGTCCACCGGCCCCACGCGCAGCGGCAGCCGGGCGGTGCGCGACAGGTCCAGCATCGCGTCGATCAGCACGTTCATGCGCGCGGCGGCCTCGTCGATCACCGTCAGGTAGTGCGTGGACTTGAGGTCCAGCGTTGCCCCGGCCCCCTGGCGCAGCAATTCGCTGAACCCCTTGATGTGCCGTACCGGGGTCCGCAGGTCATGCGACACGCTGTACGTGAAGGCCTCCAGTTCCTCGTTGGCCTCCTGCAACACCTCCCGCTGTTGCCCGACCTGCCGGGTCTGCTCGGCGCGTTCCAGCGCCAGGGTCAGGCTGCGTTCCACGGTGGTCAGCACCGTCCGGTCCACCACGCCCCACGGCTGGGTGCGGGGCAGCGCGAAGACCAGCACGCCCTGCATCTGGCCGCCCACCCGTACGGGCAACGCTGCGGTGGCGAAGGTGGAAAAGTCACTGGGAGGCAACCCGTCTGCCACCGGGTCATAGGTGTCCTTGTAGTTCGCCTCGCCGGTCAGCCAGGGGGTCAGCAGGGTGGCGGTGGTGGTGAAGGGCAGCCCGGCCTCCAGCGCAGCTTTCAAGGCGGGCGTCTGGACCCGGCCCACCCGGGTCCGGATGCGCCACAGGCCGCCCTCCGGCTCGTAATACTGCGAGAACTCCGCGCCCAGCAGCGGCAGCACCGCTTCCTGGACGCGGCGGATCAGGGCCAGCGGATCGGTGTCCAGGGCCAGATCGCGCGTGAGGACCGCGAACGCCTCCAGGGTGGCGCTGCGCCGCTCCACGCGGGCGCGGTCAAGGTGGGCCTGCTGCTCGGCCCGGACCCGGCGGCTGGTCTCGATCACGGTGACCAGCACCCCGCCCACCGCGCCGTCGTCGCCGCACACCGGGCTGAGTGTCAGGGTGAAGTGCGCCTGCTCCTCCTCCTGGCCGTGCCGCTGGACGGTCAGGGGTTGGTCGATGAACGTGAACGTCTCTCCGCGCGTCATGACCCCCTCGTAGGTGACGGCGTCGAGATGCCAGATGTCCGGCCAGCACTCCCGGGCGGGCCGGCCCAGGCCCGCCGGATGCCGGTCACCCAGAATGGCCCGGTAAGGATCGTTGTAGAGCTGGATCAGTTCGGGACCCCACAGCACCAGCATGCCCAGGGGATGGGCCAGCAGCATCTCGGTCAGGACGCGCAGGCCCGCCGGCCAGCCGGGGCGCGGCCCCAGCGGGGTGGCCGCCCAGTCGAAATCACGGATCACGGCGGTCATCTCGCGTTCGTCAGGCTGAGAAACAGGGTCAGTCAGGGTCATGGCCGTCTCCTGCGGCGCTGGGCGCTCTGGATGGGGACTGGTTGGCTGGGGGGTCGCGAATGGGCAGAGCAAGGGGGGTGGGGACCAGTGTATGCCACCGCCAACGCCGTCTGCCCGCGACAGGCTCCATCGGCCTGCTGGAGCGCGTCCCAGCCCACCGTCGCAACGCAGGCGACTCCGGGGCGCAGGCTATCCCCACGCTGTCACACGGCCCGCCCGAGCACACCTTGGCACCGCTGGCCTGTCCCTGGCAGCGACGTCCGGTATGCCTTAAAAACAACAAAAAAAGCGGCCCGAAGGCCGCCTTGATTTCTTAAACATAGCGCGGAATGCAGGAGGCGTCAAGTTATGCAGCCGACTGCCTGACCCCCGGTGTCTGAGGGCGAGGAAGCACGGGGTGAGCCGCTCGCGTCGTGCTCCATTCACCCACCTTTCTCTCCGCGCCCGCCGCACGCAGGCCAGCCGGGTGATGGTTGCGTTGCTGCTGTTTCTCCCCGCATTCAGACATGAGCGCGCGTGGACCTACCGTCTGATCCGCCGCACCGCCGCCGCCAGCCTTTTCAAGGCCTCTGCCGGGGCGTCCGGCGCGTAGCGGGCGGTGTGGTAAGCGCGCACCACCTCGTCCAGGGCGGGGGCCAGCTGGGGATGGGCCGCAGCGGCGCGGGCGGCGTAGGCGCTGGGGGTCTCGCCCGGCCTGCGCGGCAACCCCAGACGCACGGTCAGGTCATGCAGGGCGCGGACGGCAGGGTCCCGTGGGCGGGCCGCCCGGCGCCACCACCACCGCGCGGGCAGCAGCGCCAGCACGATCAGCAGCGGCAGCACCGCCAGATACGGAACCGTGCCGACGCCGCCCAGGCCTGCGCGGGCCAGCAGCGCCTGTTGCTGCCCACCGTCGTAGCCCACCACCAGATCGTTCCAGCGGTTCTGCCATGCGTCGAGGCGCAGCCCCAGACGCCCCAGGGAGGTGGGCGGGGCAGCGGCGCCAGCCTGCGGGCGGGTCAACGCGGTGGACAGCCCGGCATTGACGCGCGCAGGCGCCACCACAGCGGTGGGGTCCACGCGCTGCCAGCCCTGCCCCCCCACCCAGACCTCGGCCCAGGCGTGGGCGTCCTGCTGGCGCACGATCAGGTAGCCGCCGTCTGGATTCTGTTCGCCGCCCAGGTAGCCGCCCACGATGCGCGCGGGCAGGCCAGCGGCGCGCATCAAAAAGACGAAGGACTGCGCGTAGTGTTCGCAGAAGCCCTGTCTGGTGCCGAACAGGAAGGCGTCGACCCGGTCCTGCGCCGGCAGCAGCGGCGGCGAGAGGGTGTAGGAGAAGCCGCCCCGGCGCAGGTAATCCAGTCCCGCCTCGATGCGTCCCTGGGGCGGCAGCCCGCGCCAGCGTTCGCCCAGCGCGGCGGCGCGCGGACTCTGCCCGGTGGGGAGCGACAGGTCAAATTGCAGCCGCTGCGGGTTCTCGCTGACGCCCAGGCGGGCCGGGCGGCTTTCCAGCGTCACGCGGCGGCGGGCATTGACGGGCCGGAAGGTCACCGCCTGAAACGCGGTGGTCAGCACAGCTCCCTGCGGCACCTCCAGCGGGGCGTCCAGCGCCAGCAGCCAGGGATTGCCGGACGGCTCCAGCGTCAGGGTGTAGTTCCAGGCGGGAGCTGAAGCCAGCGGTTCGACGCTGGGCGACGGGCCGCCGATCCGCACCTGTTTCCACGACTGGCCGTCATAGGCCTCGTAGACCGGGCCGCGCCAGTAACGCTTGTCCGGTGGGGGCAGCTCACCCGTGAAGTCGGCGCGAAAGGCCACCGCGCGGTTCTGGGCCAGGTTGCTGTACTCCCCGGCGCGAATTTCATTCGACAGCCCGGTACTCGCCCCACCCTGAACCGGCAGTTGCCACAACGGACTTTCCGGGCGCGGGAACAGCACGAACAGCGTCAGCGCCAGCGGCGCGGCCAGCGCGAGCAGTCCCCCGCTGCGAATCAGGGTGGAGGGCAGGTCCGCCTCTTCCTCCCGGTCTGTCCGGGTGGGCGCGGTCCAGCGCGAGGCGGCGGCCAGCAGCAGCGCCGCGCTGAGGACAGCGTGCAGGGCGGTCAGCGGTCCCTGGCCGTGAAAGAAGTGCGTGCTGGCGACAAACAGCCCCAGCAGCACCAGCAGGTGCCCGTCGCGCCGCCCGTGGCTCTCGGCGGTCTTGAGCGCCACCAGCAGCCCCAGCAGCGCGGTCCCGGCCTCGCGGCCCAGCAGCGTGCCGTACGTGGCGTTCAGGCCCACGGCCGCCAGCCCAGCCACCACGCCCAGCGCCCAGGTGGGAAGGCTGGGCCGCTTGCCGCGCGTGCGGACGGCCCCGTAGACCAGCAGCCCTGCCACCAGCGCCGAGTCCCACAGCGGCTGCCGCAGCACCCCCGGCGCGAGGGTGAAGGCCAGCGCCAGCAGCGTGGCCCGCAGGGCGTCGGCGTCGGTGGCCGCCCGCAGCCTGAGACGGGCGGGAGGTGTGGCCGCAGGACAGGGGGCCACACCCGCCAGCAGCTTCAGGGCGGCCAGGCGCTGCGCCTCGCCCCTCTCCCCCGCCAGCGCAGTGCCGGGCAACCTGAGGGCGAAGGGCAGGCCCGCGCGGTCCATCTCCTCCACCCACGCAGCCAGCCGGGACAGGCGGGCCTCTGTCTCGCCCGCCGTATCGGCCCAGTCCAGCAGACGCACCTGACCCTGCGCGGCGTCGGTTTCGCGGGTCAGCAGGGTGCCGGTGCGGGCCACGTGCCGCCAGGAAATCTGCCGGGGCGAGTCGCCGGGGGTGTAGGGCCGCAGTCCGGCAAACTCCTCGTCGCCGCGCGTGCGGGCGTGGCCGTCGCCCTGCCCCGGTACGGTACGACTGGGAGCCAGGGGCGCGCTGCCTTCCGGGGCAGGGGCGACGTTCACGGTCACCGGGGCGGGCGCAGCCAGGCTGGCGGCCCACAAGCCCAGGAAATCCAGGGCGGCGGCGCCGCGCGGCGTGACGGTCAGCGGGCCGCGCGTGCGGGCGGGAAAGGGCACGGCCAGCGTGCGGACCTCGCCCGCCGAGACGCGCAGGGTCACGGTGCGGGTGTCGCCCGCGCTGCTGTTCAGGATCACGGTCACCGCGCCCCCAACCGTCGAGGTGACCGACAGCGTGAACACCGCCTCTCCCCCAGCGCTGGCCCCGGTGGGGGCGCTCAGGTCCAGGCGAATCTGCCGCGCGGCGCGGGCCACGCCGGTGGAGGCCATGACCCACACCCCGCCCAGCAGGAAGGTCAGGCCGTAGCCCAGGCTCAGGCCGTAGTTGATGCAGCCCACCAGGGTCAGCGTGACCAGCAGCAGAAACGCCAGACCAAAGCGGGTGGGGGTCAGGCGGGGAGTGCGCTGGGCCGACGAGCCCGGACGGTCAGGATTCCCGGCGTGGTGGGTGGTCATGAACGAATGACGGGCTGATCCAACCCAATGTTCCCCGCGAACCCCTTCACGGAATCGGCGTGTCGGCCAGGATGCGGGCCAGCAGGTCCGGCACGCTCACACCCGGACCGCGCAGGGTCAGGCGGTGGGCGGCCAGCGCCGGAAACACGGCCTGCACGTCCTCGGGCAGGGCCATCGGGCGGCCGGCCAGATACGCCCAGGCGCGGGCGGCGGACAGCAGGGCCAGCAACGCGCGGGGGCTGAGGCCCACCGAGAGCGCCGGATGTTCGCGGGTGGCGCGGGCCAGCAGTTGCAGGTAGTCCAGCAGCGGAGGGGCCGCGTGAATGCCGTCCACCTCGCGCTGCATCTGGAGCAACGTGGGGGCGTCCAGCACGGCCCCGAGACCCCGCACGCTGAGGCTGCGGCCCCCCGTTTCCAGCAGGGTGCGCTCGGCGCGCGGGTCCGGGTAGCCCAGGGTCACAGTCATCAGAAAGCGGTCGAGTTGCGCCTCGGGCAGCGGCGAGGTGCCCACGAAGGCCGCCGGGTTCTGGGTGGCGATCACGAAAAATGGATCGGGCAGGGGCCGGGTCACGCCGCCCTCGCTGACCTGCCGCTCCTCCATCGCCTCCAGAAGCGCGCCCTGGGTGCGGGGGGTGGCGCGGTTGATCTCGTCGGCCAGCAGCACCTCGCTGAACACCGGTCCCTGGTGAAAGCGGAAGGTAGAGTTGGGGGCGTCCCACACGCTGACCCCGGTCAGGTCGGCGGGCAGCAGATCGGCGGTGAACTGCACGCGCCGGAAATCCAGTCCGAAGGTGCGGGCCAGCGCCCCCGCCAGCGTGGTCTTGCCCACCCCCGGCTGGTCCTCGATCAGCAGGTGTCCGCGCGCCAGCAGGCACGCCACCGCCAGCCGGATCTGCCCCGGCTTGCCCAGAATCACGCCGTCGAGCTGCGCCAGCGCGGCCTTCAGGGGTTCCGCGTGCAGGAGGGACGGAGGGGCAGAGGTCACGGCGCGCATCATCTGGGTCTCAGCCTAGCGGGCCGGGTCTGACAGAACTGCGACGGGGCAGACGGGCGGATCGAAGGGCCTCTCTGAACTCGACAGCCCAACTCAGCCAGCCCAGTGGCACGATGTTCTTCAGAGCATCACCACGTCTGATTCCGAACCGTCTCTGCCTCCCCTTCCCTATCCTGCCGCGCGCCCCTGCGCCGCGTCGCCCAGCGCGAGCCGATCCATGCCCCGGCCAGATCGAACAGCCAGTCGGTGACGCCCGCGTCGCGGCCCGGCACGAAGGCCTGATGCACCTCGTCCAGCGCGCCCCACCACACCGCGATCAGCAGCGCCACGTCCCGCCGCCCTGTCGCCCGGCCTAGCGCGTAGGCCAGCGCGAAGTACGCGGTGAAATGGGCGATCCAGTCCAGCGGATGCACCAGCGGCGGTCCCGGCGTGTCGGCGCTGCTGCTCAGCCACCAGATCGTCCCCATGATGCCCAGCGAGATCAGCCACCACACCGCCCGGAAGCGCGAAGACGTTGCCGGAGGGGTCAAACCCAGTCCGGATCGCGGGGATGTTCCACCAGTTCGATCAGCGTTCCCGCTCCCCATTTGGGATGCAGAAAGGCCACCCGCGTTCCGGCGCGGCCCGGCGTGGGCGCGTCCGCCAGGAAGCGTGCGCCCTCGCCGCGCAGGCGGGTCATCTCGGCGTCCAGATCGGCCACGCGGTAGGCGGTGTGGTGCAGGCCCGGCCCGCGTTTGTCCAGGTAGGCGGCAATTGGGCTATCGGGGCGGGTGGGCATCAGCAACTCGATTAAAGTTTCTCCCACCACAAAGGCGCGCACCCGCACGCCCTGGCTGTCCACGTCCTCGTCCGGCCCCTCGGGGTGCAGGCCCAGCGCCAGATACGGGGCGCTTCCAGTGTCAAGATCGGGGGTGGCGACGGCAACATGATCCAACTGCGTGACAGACATCGCCTCAGCCTACGCCAGCCGCCGGGCCGGTGGGAGGGGCAGCGTTCAGGAGGCGGCCCGCCTGAAACGCCCGCCGCCCTGCCCCAGTCGGGGGCGCAGCAGCAGCACCAGCGTCAGTGCGGCCAGCAGCGTCAACAGCAGCCCCGCATTCCCGCCGCTCAGGAAAGCCAGCGGAACCACGCCCGCCAGCGTCAACGGCAGGGCGAAGGCGCGGCCCAGCGCCAGCGTGCCCAGGACCACCCCGGCCACGGCGCCCAGACTCTCGGCCAGCAGGGCGGGCAGATACGCGGTCAGCACGCCGCCCAGCACCAGCCCCAGGCTCAGGCCGATCAATGCGGCGGCCAGCGTCAGGGGCGGCAGACGCAGGCGGCGCGTGGCGGCCCAGGCCAGGACCAGCACTGCGGCCAGCCCCACGGCAACGGGCGCGGCGTGGCCCACCTTGCCCAGCGTCTCACGCAGGTTGCCGCCGGTAAAGATGACCTGCACGTCCTGCGCGGTGATCACGTCCTGAAGCTGCCATTTCAGCGTCTGCTGTCCGCCCAGCACACCGCGTGTCTGCGAGGTGGGAAACAGCGTGTAGCGCCCGAATTTGGCCGGACGGTCCGCATTCACGCTCAGGTCGAACGCCCCCACCGCCTCGCGCCGCCCGCCCAGCGCGTAACTCCAGCTCCGGGCGCCCTGATTGCGGTAGGTCACGTTGACCTTGACCGTCTTCCCCGCCGCCACCTCGCCCTCCCACCGGCTGCCATTCGTCAGATCGCCCGCGCGGAAGGCCCGGCCGTCCACCGTCAGGCGGAAGTTGCTGAGGGTGCCGCTGCCTACCGGCAGGGGAAAATCGAAGCGCAGGGTGGCCGCCGCCGTCAGCGGGTTGGTAAAGGTGTAGTCCGCGTTGAAGACGGCGTTGTAATACGAACCGCGCCCCCCCGCCGGATCGACAAATTTCAGGTCCGTGGTGATGGCGGTGGTGTCCACGTTGACCGGCTGCTCGGTCTGCAAGGTGACCTCACGGGTGTAGACCAGCGTGTTGCCGCGCCGCACGAAGTTCTCGCGAAAGTCCCGGATCCCGGCGGAATCGGGAGAGCCGAAGTACGGCAGCAGCGGTTCCAGGCCGCCCTGCACGTTGATGCGCGCGAAGACCTCGGGCGGCAGGGACAGGCTGCGGGTGAAGGTGGTGGCCCCGAGGAGGGACACGCGCGGCGCGCTCTGCACGGTCTGGCCGCCGTCCGGGTCAGCGGCATTGGCGTAGCGGGCATTGTGCTGGGTGCCCAGCCGGACATCTACCGCCCGCCGCGTCACGTCCAGGGCCAGCAGCCCAGCCCCCAGGGCCAGCGCTGCCAGCGCCCAGCGGCCCAGCCCAGCGAGATGCGAGGCCGCCCAGCCCAGCCCGGCCCCCAAGCGGGCGCGGTCCAGCAGCCCGACAAGCAACAGGGCCAGCAGCAGCGCCCCCACCACGATCCCGGCAGGCAGGGCCAGCCCCAGCAGCCCTTCCAGCGCACTTTTCAACGATTGAACGGCGGACTGAACCATGGGTCAACCTCCAGCGACACATACGGTGAATTGATCAGGATGAGTTGTGGCGTGTACTCATCTGAGTCAATACCTCATCACTGCGGGAAGCGTCCGCCTTTAGATGGAGGGACCACGTCCAAAAGGGGGCGCCCGGTTTGCAGGCGCGTGACACACTGCGGGCATGTCCCGTTCCATCTCGCCGGTGCTGCTGCCGCTGCTGCACCACCATCTGGGCGGCCCCGTCCTGAAGGCCACGGCCCTGAGCGGCGGGGACATCAACGACGTGTACCGGCTGATGACCGGGCAGGGCGAGGTGGTGCTGAAGGCCAGCCGCCGCGCCCTGCCGCACCTGTTTTTCGCGGAGGCGCAGGGGCTGGGGCGGCTGCGCGGGGCGGCGTCCCGGCGTCCGGCGGGCCTGCTGGTGCCCGAGGTGCTGGCCTACGGCGACGCGCCGGGCGGCTGGCAATACCTGCTGCAGAGTTACCTGCCTCCCGGCGACGAGACGCCGCAGGCCCAGGAGGCGCTGGGCCGGGGGCTGGCCGCCCTGCACAGCGTCACGGTGCCTGGCTTCGGGGGCACGGCCGACAACTATTTCGGGGCGCTGCCGCAGTTCAATCCGCCGGCCCAGAGTGCCGCCGACTTCTTCTGGGAGGCCCGCCTGCGGCCCCAGGTGCGGCTGGCCGCTGAACACCTGTCGGAGGCCGATGCGGACAGGTTCGAGGCGCTGAGGGTACGGCTGCCCAGGCTGATTCCGCCAGAGCCGCCCAGCCTGGTGCATGGAGACCTGTGGCACGGCAACCTGCTGTACACCTCGGCGGGGCCAGCCCTGATCGACCCGGCCGCCGCCCACAGCCACCGTGAAGTTGATCTGGCCGCCATGACGCTGTTCGGCGGGGTGGCCGAGCGGGTCTTCGACGCCTACGCCGAGGCCTTTCCGCTGGCCCCCGGCTGGCAACGGCGCACCGACCTATGGAACCTGTATCCGCTGCTGGCCCACGTCAACATGTTCGGCAGCGGCTACCTGGGCCGCACCCGCGCCGCGCTGGACGCCGCGTTGCAGCTCTGAGCTTCCGGGACACGCCGCGCTTTCCGCCCTTGGCCCCAGAGGGATACGCTGAAGCATGATGCGTTCTTTCCTGCGGACCCTGCTGCTGGGCGGCGCGCTGGTGGCCACCGGCGCGGGAGGTCAGGCCGCTGCGCCCAGCGGCTTTTTCCCGGTGCTGGTCCAGGCGCCGGGCGACGACACGCCGCAGCTGCTGGGCGCGGCGGCGGGCGGGCGCTGGCGGACGGTGGCCGGAA
This sequence comes from Deinococcus radiopugnans ATCC 19172, assembly GCF_006335125.1. Taxonomy (NCBI): domain Bacteria; kingdom Thermotogati; phylum Deinococcota; class Deinococci; order Deinococcales; family Deinococcaceae; genus Deinococcus; species Deinococcus radiopugnans. The sequence goes on along the minus strand of NZ_VDMO01000007.1, from coordinate 155,461 downwards.
CGCTGCCAAACCTGAAGGGAAAGGAAAAATACCTGCGCCGCAGTCTGGGCGGCCCTGCCGTCGCCGTCGTAGGCGGCAGACCCGCATCTTTCGGGGAGCCGTGCGCGGATGCCTCCGCCGTGCCGGTCAACCCCGCGCGGACCTCGGGTCAGTTTCAACTGTTCACCGCGGCGGCCCTGAACGCCCGGCCCCGGCCCGTCACCGCGCTGCCGGTCGGCAACGAGACCTACCGGCAGATCGTCCGCACGGAACTGCTGCGGCGCGGCCTGAAGAATCCCAATGTGCAGGTTGTGGGCCTGACCCGCAGCGACCTCGACGGCGACGGTACGCAGGAAGTGATTATTGAGGCCACCTCCTATGCCGGTCGGGAGGGCATCTTCCCCCCGCCCATCGGCCAGCCGGGCGACTACAGCATCGTGCTGCTGCGGCACGTGGTACGCGGGCAGGTGCTGACCGTGACGCTGGGCGCGGACGTCGCGCCGCAGACGCCTGTGAAGGCGAATGACAGCATGGAGACGCGCCCGCTGGCCACCCTGTCCCGCCTCGCGGGCATCGCCGACCTGAACGGCGACGGACGCATGGAACTGATCCTGTACGGCGCGTACTACGAGGGCTCGTCCTACACCGTCAACGAGTGGACGCCCGCCAGAGGGCTGACGGCCACACCGCTGGAAACGGGGTGCGGGGTGTAGGCAGCACAAACGCCAGCACCTGGGCCTGGCGTCTGGGGGTTGAGCCGTGACCGGCGGTTCAGCGCTACTCGTCGGTGCTCAGCACCGCCAGGAAGGCCTCCTGCGGCACCTCCACCGTGCCGATCTGCTTCATGCGGGCGCGGCCCTTCTTCTGCTTGTTCAGCAGCTTCTTCTTGCGCGAGATGTCGCCGCCGTAGCACTTGGCCAGCACGTCCTTGCGGTACGCCTTGACGGTGGCGCGGGCGATGATCTTGGCGCCGATGGTGGCCTGCACCGGCACCGGGAACATCTGGCGCGGAATGACTTCGGCCATCTTGTCCACGATCTTGCGCCCCAGCGCGTAGGCCCGGCTCTCGTGGACGATCACGGCCAGCGCGTCGATGACCTCGTTGTTGACCAGAATGTCCACCTTGCGCAGGTCGCCCTCGCGGTAGCCCAGCTGCTCGTAATCCATGCTGGCGTAGCCGCGCGAGATGCTCTTGAGGCGGTCGTGGAAGTCGTACAGGATCTCGGCGAAGGGCACCTCGTACACCAGCTCCACGCGTTTGCCCAGGTAGTTCATGGTCACCATCGAGCCGCGCCGCTCCTGCAACAGGCCCATCACCGCCCCCACGTAATCCTCGGGCAGCATCACCGAGAGCTTGATGTACGGTTCCTCCACCGTCGTGATCCGGTCACGGGTGGGAAACTCTGCCGGGTTCTGGGTCTCGAACACGTCGCCGTTGGTCAGGGTGACGCGGTACACCACGGCAGGCGCGGTGGCGATGAGGTCGAGATCGTACTCGCGTTCCAGGCGTTCTTGAATGATCTCGGCGTGCAGCAGGCCCAGGAACCCGCAGCGGAAGCCGAAGCCCAGCGCCTCGGACGTTTCAGGATCGAAGGAAAAGGCCGCGTCGTTGAGTTTGAGCTTTTCCAGCGCGTCGCGCAATTTGCGGTAGTCCTCGGTGTCGGTGGGGTACAGGCCCGAGAACACCACCGGCTGCGCGGGCTTGAAGCCGGGGAAGGCCTCGGGCGTCCGGCGGTCCCGGCCGGTCAGGGTGTCGCCCACCTGCGCGTCCTGAATGTCCTTGATGCCTGCGGCCACCCAGCCCACGGCCCCGGCCTGAAGTTCCTCGCCCACCACCAGTCCCGGCGTGAAGGTGCCCACCTTGTCCACGTCGAAGGACTTGCCCGCGTTCATTAGCGTGATCTGGTCCTTGGCGCTGATGCGGCCTTCCAGCACGCGCACGAACAGGATCACCCCCTGGTAGGCATCGAAGAACGAGTCGAAGATCAGGGCCTTGAGCGGGGCCTCGGGATCGCCGGGCGGCGGCGGAATGCGCGCCACCACCGCTTCCAGAATCTCGTCGATGCCGATGCCCGCCTTGGCCGAGGCGAACACAGCGTCTCCCGCTGGAATGCCGATAACCTCTTCCAGCTCTTTCGCAGCACCTTCCGGATCGGCGGCGGGCAGGTCGATCTTGTTGATCACCGGCACGATTTCCAGGTTGTTGTCGATGGCGAGGTACGCGTTGACGATGGTCTGGGCCTCCACGCCCTGCGAGGCGTCCACCAGCAGCAGCACGCCCTCGCAGGCGGCCAGGGAGCGGGAGACCTCGTAGTTGAAATCCACGTGGCCGGGAGTGTCGATCAGGTTCAGCACGTAGGTTTCGCCGCCCGTACCATCCTCGAGCAGGGGACGGGTGTATTCCAGCCGGATCGGGGTGGACTTGATGGTGATGCCGCGCTCGCGCTCCAGCTCCAGCGTGTCCAGGGTCTGGTCGCGCTTGTCGCGCTCCCCCATCGCGCCCAGCCGCTCCAAAATGCGGTCGGCCAGCGTGGATTTGCCGTGATCCACATGGGCGATGATCGAAAAATTACGGGTTGCTGCGGGGGGCCTGGCACTCATCACCCTGCAGTGTAGCCGGGCGCGGCGCAAATGACAGCGGCAGGGGGCACAGGGCAGGCTCTGGCTGCGGGAAGCCCCCGCTATTGCTGGCTCATGAAGGAATAATAATCTGTGAGCACAACTCTGTCTTACGGTGGGTGGTACGGTGTTGACTATCTCACATACGATTGGTGTTTCTCTGGGAGCGTTTTCCGCCATTCATTCAAGAATCTTATTTTTTATGATTCTTGTCCAATTAAATGTCAGAAAGACATTCTGAAAAAGAGGCGCCGCATGATTGAAAATCCGACTACTCGAGAGATGCAGGCCGGGAAAATTCGTAGGTATACTGATAATGCATCTTCTCCGGCCTCATTAAACTGGATACTGTGTGAGCGTCGTGTAATTGGCACATTGTTAAGCGTCTCTGTTTTTCTGATTTTGATGGGATTTATATTTCAGATGAGCATGCTTTACCTACCAAAGTTTTTAGGACGGGATATGTTTTGGGGGCTTTTCAATCTAAATGGCGAAAGCAATATTCCAGCCGCTTTTTCGGCCCTGCTTCTGATGTTAGCTACCCTAATCTTAGGCGTCATCTCCGGGGCTAGAAGACAAATCAAAAGTGCTGACGCTTCAGCCTGGAGGGCATTGACACTCATCTTTGGCTTCTTGGCCCTAGACGAGGCAGCTGGTCTACATGAGCGTACCGCGAATATTGTGAATAGTATAGTGAAAACAGACGGCATTCTGTTTTATGCGTGGGTGATACCTTACGGCACCCTGACTCTGGTTGTGGGTTTAGCATTCCTGCAGTTTATGCGGCAGCTTCCAGCCACGATCCGAAACCGTATCATCTTGGCTGGAGCGATTTATATAGTGGGTGCTTTAGGAATGGAAGTTCTCGAAGCAAAAGTCGTAAGTAATGCGGGAACACAGAACTTCTTGAATCAAGGTTTGATTGTTATCGAAGAAGGGATGGAAATGCTCGGCGTCACGCTTTTTATCGGGGCGCTGCTGCGGTACGTCCGGCTCTATCTGCCAGACCTGCAACTTCGGGTCAGCGTCGCTCCTGCCACCCCGCTGACGCCTCGAAATTCCAACGACGATTAGATTTCTACCCGATTTCAGGGGCCGACCGTTTGTATCTCCAGGGGAAACTTCCGTAGTTCCGCTCTCGTATTTTGCCCATATGTACGCCCGACGTCGCCGCCTGCCCACCAAACCTGCCGCGCCGCCGTGGAAGTGGGCGCTGTTGCTGTCGCTGGCCGCCCTGCTGATCGGCGGAGGGTGGTGGGCCGTGACCCGACCCCGCAACCCGGCAGCGCAGCCGGCGGCCACGGCGCGCACCGTGACGCAGGACTGGGCCACCCTGCAAGGCTTCGGCCCACGCCCCGTGGGCACGCCCCCCCATGACGCTGCAGCCGAGTGGCTGACCGCACAGTTCAACGCCCTGGGCTACCGCGTGACCCGGCAACCCGTGACGCTGGATCGCCCTTTCGATGGAGGCGGCACCGTGCAGGTTGGCCAGCTGGTGGTCCCCGCCGCCGCCCTGTACGGGGCGGGCGGCGGCGAGCAGACCGGCCGTCTGGTGCGCGTTCCTGCGGGGACGTCCACCGAGCGCATGGAGGCGCTGGGCCTGCGCGCTCAGATCGCGCTGGCCACCTGCACCGGCTGGGCCGGAGACGACGTGACCTGGAGCGATCTGGTGGACCGGGCCCTGAGAGCCGGGGCACTGGGTCTGGTGCTGGTCCAGGACTGCGACACCCTGCAGGTGCAGCGGGTGCCCGCCACCCCCCTGCCCATCGTGCAGCTCAGCGCTGCGGACGGAAAGCGGGTGCTGGCGCGGGCCGGACAGACGGCCACCGTCACCTCCAGCGTCGAGTTTCGCCGCGTCACCGGCCACAACCTGATTGCCGCCCGTGTGAACGCCGCGCCACAGATCGTCTTCGGGGCGCATCTGGACAGCGTGAACGGCTCGCCAGGGGCCAACGACAACGCCAGCGGCGTGCTGGCCGTTTTGGCGACGGCACGTCGGGCGGCCACCCTGCCGCTGGCAGAACAGGCCTGGTTCGTGCTGTTCGACGCCGAGGAAGACGGGCTGTACGGCAGCCGCGCCTTCGCGCGTGACCCGGCCTACCCCATCCGCGAGACCCGCGCCATGTTCAACCTCGACATGGTGGGGGTGGCCGCCGAGCCGCTGGGTCTGGCGGGCAACGCCGAAGTGCTGGCGCTGGCCCGCCAACTGCGGCCCGGCGTGCGCGTGTTCGAGGACGATCCGCTGCCCAGCCGCGAGACCTTCGGGCGCACCCGTGAGCTGGGGGGCAGCAGCGACCATGTTTCATTCCTGCGCTGGGGTGTCCGCGGCGTCTTCTTTCACCGGGGGCTGGACGACCACTACCATGCCCCCGGCGACCGGACGCTCGATCCGGCGCTGGTGCAGGACACCGCCGACTTCGCCATGCAGTTGGCAGAGCGCGTGCTGGACGCTCCGTGGACCCCACGCGAGCCCTGCGGCATCACCGGGCGGGATTGCCGCAACTGACCGGCGCTAGGCCGTCCGGCCGATGGCCCTGGGGCGGCGACTGGCGCTAGCCTCGCGGCATGTCCCCCTCCCTGGCCTACCACACCGATCTGGCGCTGCGCCGTCAGGAGGGCGCGGCTATCTCGCGCACGCCCCAACGCACCGTGATCCGCTCGCCGAACAACCCGACGTTCTGGTGGGGCAACTTCCTGCTGATGCCGCGTCCGCCCGCATCGGGCGATCTGGAACGGTGGCTTGCGGCGTTCGAGGCCGAGTTTCCCGGCGCCACGCACCGCGCCTTTGGGGTAGATACGGCGGACGGCGAAGCAGGAAATGCCGAGGCGTTCGAGGCGGCGGGCTTCGAGGTTCACCGGGACACCGTGCTGACCACCACGCAAACCGTACCGCCGCGCCGCCTCAACCACGATGCCCACCTGCGCCCACTGGAGGGCGACGCCGACTGGGAGGCCGCCCTGACCCTGCGGCTGGCCGTCAACGCCGCCGATCCCGCGCCGCTGGCACACGACAGCTACCGCGATTTCGCCACCCGCAAACTGGCCGCCTACCGCGCCGCGCAGGCTGCCGGACGGGGCGCGGTCTGGGGGGCTTTCGACGACTCGGGAAGGATGCTCTCAGGGCTGGGCATATTTGACGCCGGGCAGGGCGTGGCCCGGTATCAGAGCGTGGAAACACACCCGGAGGCCCGGTCACGCGGGCTGGCCGGCACGCTGGTGCACACGGCAGGCGAGTGGGCGAGACAGACGCTGGGCACGCGCACGCTGGTCATCGTGGCCGATCCCGGTTACCACGCCCAGCACCTGTACGAACGCGTCGGCTTTCGCCCCACCGAGATTCAACTGGGTTTCCAGCGGCGCCCGGCACTGGCCTGAACCGCTCCGGCTGCCGGGCGGGGCGGAGCGTGGCCAGTCCCAGCACACTCGGGGCCATCTGTTCCCTGCCTGTTTCCCGGAGGGGCATGAACCCCTGACCCATAGGATGAGGCCCGCCAACAGACGGAGCTGCATCTGGCGGGCCTCAAGTGAACGTGTGGGCTGACGTCCAGCGGCTCAGCCCATCGGGTGAGCGTTTACTCGCCTTCCTGCACGGCGGCTTCGTTGTACTTGTTCGCCAGCACGAAGAAGGTGGGCGCCCACAAGCCCACAAAGATGCCGAAGCGCTCGCCGTGCGACTTTTCCTCGTGGGTCTTGTCGGTGCCGCCCTGGGTGGCCCAGATGGCGATGGAGGCCAGAATGGACGACAGGCCCGCGATGGTCAGAAAGTTGGAAATGCTGCGGTTGGACATACGTGTTCCCTCCTGGATGGTGGGGGCTGCGCCGAACCCACAGCGGCGGCCCCATGCCTGAGCCCACTGTGACCGACTTCACCCGACAGCTTTGCATGGTGGCCGACAGAGGCGGAGAGCGCGGCCTTTAGAGGAGGTTTACCCGGCCCCCGCCGCCCGGCAGCATCACCCCTGAACCGTGAGTCTGCCGCGCTCAGGTTGCTTACGCGCCCTTCTGTGAACTTGTGAGCTCACGGTCAGTCTCGGGGCGGTATACTTGCTCGTCATGTTCCGTGTCCTCAATAAACTATTCGATAACAACCAACGCGACGTGCAGCAGATCGTGAAAACCATCGTGCAGCCGGTCAACGCGCTGGAAGAAGAGATGATGGGGGTGGAAGACCTCGCCGCCGCCTTCAGTGAGCTGCGCCGCCGGGTGCAGGAGGGCGGCGAGTCCCTGGACGACGTGGTGGTGCCCGCCTTCGCCCTGATCCGCGAGGCCGGACGCCGCTCCATCGGCAAGCGCCACTACGACGTGCAGTTGATCGGCGGCTACGCGCTGCACAAGGGCCGCATCGCCGAGATGCGCACCGGCGAGGGCAAGACGCTGGTGGCTACGCTGGCGCTGGCGCTGAACGCGCTGGAGGGGCGCGGCTGCCACCTGGTCACGGTCAACGATTACCTGGCGCGCGTCGGTGCCGACGAGATGGGCCTGCTGTACCGCACCCTGGGCCTGACCGTGGGGCTGGCGAGCCGTGAGCTGCAGCCCGCCCAGAAGCAGGCCGCCTACGCCTGCGACATCACCTACGTCACCAACAGCGAACTGGGCTTCGACTACCTGCGCGACAACATGGCCCAGAGCCGCGAGGCGCTGTCGCTGCGCGCCGAACACCCGCTGAACTTCGCCATCGTGGACGAGGTGGACTCGATCCTGATCGACGAGGCCCGCACGCCGCTGATCATCTCGGGGGCCGCCGAGAAGGCCACCGACCTGTATTACGTCTACGCCAAGCTGATCCGCCGCCTGCAGAAGGGTGAACCGGCCGTGCCCGGCGAGCGTGCCGAGGCGACGGGCGACTACACCATCGACGAGAAGACCAAGCAGGTTCACATGAACGAGAGCGGCATCGCCAAGATCGAGCGGTTGCTGAGCATCCCCGACCTGTTCAGCCCCGAGAACATGGACAAGGCGCACATGATCACCCAGGCGGTGCGCGCCCATGAGCTGTACCACCGCGAGAAGGATTACATCGTCAACGCCGAGGGCGAGGTCATCATCATCGACGAGTTCACCGGGCGCAGCATGCCGGGCCGCCGCTACGGCGAGGGGCTGCACCAGGCCATCGAGGCCAAGGAAGGCGTCAAGATCGAGAACGAGAACCAGACGCTGGCCACGATTACCTACCAGAATTTCTTCCGCCTGTACAACAAATTTTCCGGCATGACCGGCACCGCCAAGACCGAGGAAAAGGAATTCCTGGACATCTACGGCTCCGACGTGCTGGTGATCCCCACCAACCGTGACGTGATCCGCAAGGACGCCGAGGATCTGGTGTACCGCAGCAAGCTGGGCAAGTACAACGCGGTGGTGGAAGAGGTCAAGGAAATGCACGCCACGGGCCGCCCGGTGCTGATCGGCACCGCCTCGATCGTGACCAGCGAGCAGCTCAGCGAACTGCTGACGGCGGCGGGGGTCAAACATTCGGTGCTGAACGCCAAGTTCGAGGCCCAGGAGGCCAGCATCATCGCGCAGGCCGGGCGCAGCGGGACCGTCACGATTGCCACCAACATGGCCGGGCGCGGCACCGACATCAAGCTGGGCGGCGACGCCGAGTCGATCATCGGGGCCAGCATCGAGCAGAGCCTGGGACTGAACCGCTACGTGCCGGAAGTCGAGGCGTTCATCACCGCCCTGAGCCGTCAGGACCCCCAGACGGTGGAAATCGGCATGCGAATTCCCGGCATGACCGAGGACTTTATCCGGCAGGCCCAGCAGCTTCACTCGGAAACGGTGGCGGACCACGAGCGCGTGCAGCAGCTGGGCGGCCTGCACATTATCGGCACCGAGCGCCACGAGTCGCGCCGCATCGACAACCAGTTGCGCGGCCGCGCCGGGCGGCAGGGCGATCCCGGCAGCAGCCGCTTCTACGTGTCGTTCGAGGACGACCTGATGCGCCTGTTCGCCAACGAGCGCGTCGTCGCCATGATGGATCGCCTGGGCATGGACGACACCCAGCCCATCGAGGCCAAGATGGTCACGGGGGCCATCGAAAAGGCGCAGGCCCGCGTGGAAGACCGCAATTTCAGCACGCGCAAGCAGCTGCTGGAATTCGACAACGTGATGAGCAAGCAGCGCGACACCGTGTACGCCCAGCGCCGCGAGGTGCTGCTGGGGCCGGACGAGGCCGTCGAGGAGTCCACCGAGGGCATGATCGCCGACTTCGTGGACATGCAGCTCGCCACCTACCTGCCCATCGAGGCCAACGCCGACACCTGGGACATTGAGGGCCTCCAGGCTGCCATTCTGGACGCCGTGCCGCAGCTGGAAGGCTTCGACTTCGAATCCTTACGCGGCATGTCGCCCGCCGACGCCCAGAACACCATGCTGAGCGCGGTGGCCGACAGCTTCGACGCCCGCAAGGACGAGCTGAGCCCCACCATGCTCAACAGCTTGGCCCGCTACGTGCTGCTGCAGACGGTGGATCAGCACTGGAAGGAGCACCTGCACGGCATGGACGTGCTGAGGCAGGGCATCGGCCTGCGCGGCTACGGCCAGCGCGATCCCTTCACCGAGTACAAGTTCGAGGCCACCAACATGTTCAACGACATGATCGACAACCTCAAGACGGACGTGACCAAGTTCGTGTTCCGGATGCAGTTCGGGCAGACGGGGTAAAGCGGGAAGCAGGATGCGGTGCGCGGGAGGCGGTGTAGAGCTGCGTCCCGCGCCGCTTTTTTGGAAGGGTCTTGGTGGGCTTCGAGGGTGCTGGGTGGCCCCCCACCCTCTTGCTTCGCCAGGCCCCTCTTCCACAGGGGGAGAGGGGTCAGCGAATCACGTTGCAGCAATTCTTTTTTCGGTTAGACCTTTAGACCACGCCGAAGGCGTCACGGCATCAGGCGCTCAATCTTCCAGCCCCCGTCCTGCCGCGTGTAGCGGAAGCGGTCATGCATGCGGTTGGGGCGGCCCTGCCAGAATTCCCATTCCTGCACGGTCACGCGGTAGCCGCCCCAGAACTCCGGGCGGGGCACCGGCTGGCCTTCGGGAAAGCGTTCGTGCAGGGCGGCAAATTTGGCCTCCAGCGCTTCACGGTTCTCAATCGGCGCGCTCTGCGGATCGCTGGCGTGGGCGGCCAGTTGACTGTCGCGCGGGCGCACGTGGAAGTAGTCGTCGGCCTCGGCATCCGGCACGCGGGTGATGGAACCGTAGGCCCGCACCTGCCGCTCCAGTTCGGCCCAGTAGAACAGCAGTTCCGCCTGCGGGTTGGCGCTCAGGTCATGGCCCTTGTGGGACTCGAAATTGGTGTAAAAGGTCAGCCCGCGCTCATCCGCGCCGCGCAGCAGCACCGTGCGGACGCCCGGCCGCCCCGAAGCGTCCGCCGTCGCCAGGGACAGGGCGTAGGGTTCGGGCAACCCGGCCCGCTGCGCCTCGGCAAACCAGCCCTGAAACTGGGCCAGCGGATCATCTTGCAGGTCTGCCCGCCGCAGCGCGTCGCGGGTGTAGGAAATTCGCAGGGAAGTGAGATCGGTCATGGAAGCTCCTGGGGTGCGCCTGCGGCGCGTCAAACCGTCGAAAGTCTAAACGTCTGACCGCTGAAAACTACGTAGGACATAATCTTTTTGCGGTTAGACCGTTAGACGGTTTGACCTTTAGACCGCTCCCTGAGCACCTGACACTTCGGGCAAAAATGCGTTCCCCGCTGCGCCAGCACGGTCTTGGCAATGTCCGTGCCGCAGCGAGGGCAGGGCTGCCCGTCCTTGCCGTAGACGTGGTGCTCGTGCTGGAACAGCCCCGAGATGCCGTCGTGCTGGCGATAATTGCCCACGCCGCTGCCCAGGCTGCTGCCGCCTGCCTCCACGGCCTTTGCCATAACCTCGCGGATGGCCGCGTAGAGGCGTTTCCCCTCTGCGGTGGTCAGGCGGGTCTGGGCCGGGTGAATCTGGGCCTGCCACAGGCTCTCGTCGGCGTAGATGTTGCCCACGCCGCTGACCGGCTTCTGCGAGAGCAGCCACGGCTTGACCGCGCCCGCCTCACGGGCCAGCCGCACGAAGTCGGCCTCGCCAAAGTCGTCGGAGAGCGGCTCCGGCCCCATCGCGGCCAGGGTGGGCATGCCCGCGTAGTCGCCAGGACGCACCACCGCCATCTTGCCGAAACGGCGCGGATCGTTGAAGAACAGTTGCTGGCCGTCCCCGCCGTCGTCCGGCTCCAGGGTCAGGGTCACGCGGGTGTGCCCTCCGCGTTCCAGGCGAAAGCCCCCAGTCATGCCCAGGTGGACGATGAATTCCAGATCGTGGGGGTCAGCCTCCGCCGCGTCCGCCGCCGCCAGTTGCAGCATCAGGTACTTGCCGCGCCGGGACAGCCCCGTGACCCGCCGTCCCACCGCCAGATGGGTGTCGCGGTACTTGTGCGGCGCGTCGTGTTCGACGTTGGCGATGACGCGCCCGCGCAGCAGCGGCTCGATCTTGCGGCGCGTGGTCTCGACTTCCGGCAGCTCAGGCATAGGGGTCAAGCATAGCGGTGGGGCCGCCGGGCGAAGGTAGCGAAGGCTCCGGGACAGCCTCAGGCCACGTCCACCTCTTCCAGCACGGTCACCACCGGGGCCGCCTGGAACCAGTCTCCGGCTTTGGCCCGGTACGCCTGGTAGTGCGCCGAGTCACGGTGAGCCTGCACGGCGGCCATGTCGCGGTACCGCTCCTGCACGTGCAGGCGCACGGTGCCGCCGTCGTCCTGACGCAGCAGGTCATAGCGCAGGCAGCCGGGTTCCTGGCGGCTGTGCTGCACCATGCCCCGCATCTCGGTCAGCACGGCCTCGACGTGTTCGGGTCTGGGGGTGATCACGGCATGAACGGCAATGGCAGGCATGGGCCATTGTCGCTCAAAGACGCGGCGGGGCTATCATTCCAGCCATGCCCAAGTTGCTGCTGACCGGATTCGAGCCGTTCCACACGCATCCCGACAACCCCAGCGCGCGGGCGGCGGCGGCCTTGGACGGCCTGGAAGTGGGCGGAATGCACGTCGTCTCGGCCCTGCTGCCCGTAGAGCCGCACTCGGCGGGCGAGGCGCTGGAGGCGCTGCTGGAGCGGCACCAACCCGGCGCGGTGTTGCTGACCGGACTGGCGGCGGGGCGGCCCCAGGTCACGCTGGAGCGGGTGGCGCTGAACGTCATGGACTTCAACATTCCGGACAATGCCGGGAACACCTACCGCGACGCGCCCGCCCATCCGCACGACGACGCACCCCCGGCGTACCTGTCCACCCTGCCGCTGCGCCCCCTGCTCAGCGCATGGCAGGCGGCAGGCATTCCCGGCCACATCAGCAACACGGCGGGCCTGTACCTCTGCAATTTCGTGATGTACCGCGCCCGCCACTGGCTGACGGCGCGGGGCCAGGGCGACGTGCCGTGCGGCTTTCTGCACCTGCCGGCCAATCCAGCCGTGGCCCTGGCCGTGCCGGAAGACCGCCCGCCCCTTCCCTACCTGCCGCAGGACGAGATCACGCGGGCGGTGCGGGTGGCGGCGGAGGTTCTCGGACAGGGTGCCCGCGCTCATACGTACTCCGATTGAATCGTTTGCAAAAACGATGGAAATCCGAGCGAAGCGAGAAGGAGCAGGACGGGTTCCGGGCGTGGAGTTGGCAAACCGGTGCCCTCCCGGTTTGTCAACGAAACAGACGGAATCCGTATCAGAAGTAATCCAGCCCCATCGCCCCGCGCACGGCGTTCATCGTTTCAGCCGCCACCTCACGCCCCCGCTCGGTGCCCAGGCGCACCACCTCCCGCACCTGCGGCAGGTCACGGGCAAAGTCGGCGCGGCGTTCGCGGATGGGGGCCAGCGTCGCCTCCAGCACGTCCGTCAGGTGACGCTTGACCTTCACGTCGCCCAGCCCGCCCCGGCGGTAGTGGTCTTTCATGGCCTCCAGGCCCACGACATCGGGGTCAAAGGCGTCCAGATAGGCGAACACCGGGTTGCCCTCCACCCGTCCGGGGTCTTCGGCCCGCAGGTGGCCCGGATCGGTGTACATGCCGCGCACCTTGCGGGCCACCGTGTCGGCGCTGTCCGAGAGGAAGATGGCGTTGTTCAGCGACTTGCTCATCTTGCCGCCGCCGTCGAGACCGGGCAGGCGGGCGGCCTGACCCACCAGCGCCTGCGGCTCGGTCAAGACGGGTGCGTACAGATGATTGAAGCGGCGGACGATCTCGCGGGTCTGCTCGATCATGGGCAGCTGATCCTCGCCCACCGGCACCAGATGGGCGCCGAACGCCGTGATGTCGGCAGCTTGTGACACCGGGTACACGAAGAATCCGGCGGGCACCGACTCGCCGTAGCCCTTCTGCGTGATCTCGGCCTTGACGGTGGGGTTCTGGCGCAGGTGGGCGACGGTGACCAGATTCAGGTAAAACACCGTCAATTCGGCAATTTCGGGCAGCTGGGACTGGATGACGAAGGTGCAGATGTCCGGATCTAGGCCTACCGCCAAGTAGTCGAGCGCCACCTCCATGACGTTGCTGCGGACTTTCTGCGGGTTCTCGAAGTTGTCGGTCAGCGCCTGCACGTCGGCCAGCAGCACGTAGGTCTCGTACTGGTGTTGCAGGGCCACGCGGTTGCGGAGTGATCCGGCCAGATGGCCGATGTGCAGCGGCCCGGTGGGGCGGTCACCGGTCAGGATGCGTTGTCTGGGTGTTTGCAGGGTCATGGTTCGGTCCTCCGAAAAGCAGGGAAAACAAAAAAGCCGCGCCGGGAGGTTCTCCGGGCGCGGCCTGTGGGTTACACGGCACAAAAGGAAAGGTCACCCGGTCAGCTGCCGGGCCACCATGCCTGAGTCTGTGCCTGCTGGAAAGTCATGGGGGCAGGATAACGCGTGAGCGCAGCAATATGATCGCCTGCCCTGCGCACCGAAGCCGCCGCTTGAGGGGAAACGTCCCCCACCGTCACCTCAGACGCCCCAGTCCAGAATGACCTTGCCGCTTTGGCCGCCCAGCATGGCGTCGAAGCCCTGCTGGAAGTCGGCGATGCCGTAATGGTGGGTGATGACCGGGGTCAGATCCAGGCCGGACTGGATCAACGCCACCATCTTGTACCAGGTCTCGAACATCTCGCGCCCGTAGATGCCCTGCACCGTCAGCATCTTGAAGATCACGCTGTCCCAGTCGATGTCCACGCGGCCCGCCGGAATGCCCAGCAGGGCGATCTTGCCGCCGTGATTCATCAACTTGACCATCTGGGCGAAGGCCGCGCCGGAGCCGCTCATCTCCAGGCCCACGTCGAAGCCCTCGGTCATGCCCAGTTCACTCTGCGCCACCGTCCACAGGTCTTCTTCGGCCACGTTCACGGCGCGGGTCACGCCCATCTGGCGCGCCAGCTCCAGGCGGTACTCGTTCACGTCAGTGATCACCACGTGGCGCGCGCCGACATGCTTGGCGACGGCGGCGGCCATCACGCCAATCGGCCCGGCCCCGGTGATCAGCACGTCCTCGCCCACCAGGTCGAACTTCAGGGCGGTGTGGACGGCATTGCCGAAGGGATCGAAGATGGCGGCCAGATCGTCGGAGATGTCGTCGGGCAGCTTGAAGGCGTTGAAGGCCGGCAGCACCAGATACTCGGCAAACGAGCCGGGACGCTGGACGCCCACGCCCTGGGTGTTGCGGCACAGGTGGCGGCGGCCCGCGCGGCAGTTGCGGCAGTGTCCGCAGGTGATGTGGCCCTCGCCGCTCACCCGGTCACCGATCTGAAAGCCGCTGACCTCCGAACCCATGCCGGCCACCACGCCCACGTACTCGTGGCCCACCACCATCGGCGTGGGCACGGTGCGGCTGGCCCACTCGTCCCACTTGTAGATGTGGACGTCGGTGCCACAGATGCTGCTCTTCTTGACGCGGATCAGCAGATCGTTGGGGCCGGGCGTCGGAACATCGGTTTCAGTCAGCCAGATGCCGGGTTCGGGCTTCAGTTTGCTCAGGGCGCGCATGGTGGAGGAGGTGGAGGAAGAAGTCACAGAGCCGTTCTACTCTCACGCGAACCACGGCGCCGTGACCGCGTTCACCTGGACCGGACGGCTGACCTGAATACTGGGTAAGCACCCTTGCCAACACCCACACAGCCCCGTGTCGTACCCTGGCCGTATGATCAAGTACCGCAAGCAAAATCCCCTGGAACCCGAAAAGGACGCCGAGGTTACCCTGAACGTCACGCCGCTGCTGTTCTTCGTGGTGGGCTATCTGGCGGTGCGGGCGCTGATCCGCACGGTTCGCACCTACGCCGACTGATCGTCCGGAGATGAATGCGGGGGTGGCACCGGGAGGGCGGCCAATCCGCTAGGCTAGACCCATGACCGACGCGACCACCCCTCAACAGTTCAAGAGCGCTGCCAGCAACCGTTTTGTCGTCCCCGGCTGGACCAATCTGGTCGAGGGCATGCCCGACAGCGTGGAGGTCCAGCTGGATCTGGATCAGGCCGATATCGGACGCGAGCACGCCAGCCTGCTGGTCGAGTACTGGGCCACCAACGCCGACATGACCCTGCAGAGCATCCTGCCGGTGCGCGCCTTTACCACCACCCCTGAAGGTTGGTGCGTCTTCGTGCCCGCGCAGGGGCGCGTGCTGGTGCGCGCCGTCGATCCGCAGCCCACGCCCCCGGTGCTGGTCAGCCACTGGATCAACATCGATCCCGCCACGCCGGCCGGGACCACCGTGAACGTGAAGGTCAACTTTCCCGGCAACGCGGCCAACTCCACCAGCGGCAAGCTCTCGCTGAACAGTTAGAGCGGGCCTCTACCCTTTCCGCTCCTCCCAGACTTCCAACGCCGCCGCCACGCCCCGCCGGGTGGCGGCGAGCGCCTGTGGAATCCGCCAGGACGCACGGTCACGCGGGCCTACCGCGTTGCTCACGCCGCGCACCTCCAGCACGGGCACGCCGGCCAGCAGCGCGGCGTGGGCCACGCCCGCACCCTCCATGCCCTCGGTGAGGGCGCCGGGGAAACGGCGTTCCAGCGCGGCGGCAGACTGCGCGCTGCCTGTCACGCTGTTCAACGTGAGCATCGGTCCCAGGTGGGCCTCCGCACGCCGCGCGACTTCGGGGGCAGAGGCCCAGGTAACAAAGCGTCCGGCATGGGGCGAGTCTGGAAGGATGGACAGGCCCAGCCCGCCGAAGTCCAGAAAGCGTTCGCCGTCCCAGGCCCCCAGGTCCGCCTGAACAATTTCGGCTGAAACCGCCAGATCGCCGGACCGCAGCCCCGACGCTGGGTAGGCCCCGCCAATGCCGGCGCTGATCACCAGCCTGGCCTCCTGTTCTGCCAGCGCGCGCGCCGTCGCCAGGGCGGCGGCCACCACCCCCACCCCGGACACCACCACGCGGGCGTTCAGGTCCAGCAGGCGCTCGGCCTCGGCGGGGGTGGCAACGACGATCAGAGGCAGCATGGGAAACAGGGTAAGGGTTGGTGCGGGGCCGCGCCCGCTCTCGCAGGGGCCGCGCAGGTGTAGCCTGCCCCCATGACGTTGTTCAGGCTGGACGGCAAACGTGCCCTGGTGACGGGCGGCAGCAGGGGCATCGGGCTGGCGGCGGCGCACGATCTGGTCCGGCTGGGCGCGCGGGTCACGATTGCTGCGCGGCACGAACAGGCCCTCAAGGCGGCGGCGGACGCCCTCGGGGCGCGCTGGGTGGTGGCCGATGTCAGCACCCAGGAGGGTGTAACAGCTGCCGTGCAGGCCGCGGGCGAGGTGGACATTCTGGTCAGCAACGCCGGCGGCCCCCCTCCGGGGAAACCCAGTGAGGTCAGTGAAGAGGCGTGGCAGGCCGGCTACGACACCACCTTCCTCAGCACCGTGCGGCTGGCGAATGGGGTACTGGCTGGCATGCGCGGGCGTCAGTGGGGCCGCATCATCGCCGTGACCAGCCTGACGGTGGGCCGGCCCTCGCCCACGCTGCCGGTGAGCAACGCCATGCGCGCCGCCGTGACCAATTACCTGCGGACGCTGGCGCTGGAGGTGGCGAGTGACGGCGTGACCTGCAACACCGTCGCGCCTGGCTACACGGCCACGGACCGCCTGAAGGCCCTGAACCGTGATCCCGGTGACGCCGACAAGCTGACGGCCCGGATTCCCGCCCGCCGCTTCGGGCAGCCGAACGAGGTGGCGGCGGCGATTGCCTTTCTGGCGACGAACGAGGCCGCCTACATCACCGGCCAGGAACTGCGGGTGGACGGCGGCTGGAGCATCTGACCGGCGCGTCTGGGCTGCCTGGATTGCGCCTTGGCCGTCACTTGCTCGCCCGTCATTAAGGTTTAATAGGCAATCCGCCCGGCCCGGCCCCGCATATCTACAAAGCAGAGCGGGACCGGTTCACCGTCCGCCCCATGTGTTTGCCGCCCACCCCTCCACGCCCCTCCATCCCCTTCAACCGCAAGACACGCCCGGCCACCGCCCGGCACGCAAAGGAGTACGCATTATGGGTCCCCTGGAAATTATTCTGATTATCGTCGTGATCGCCCTGGTCTTCGGGGCCAGCAAACTGCCGCAACTGGGCAAGGGCCTGGGCCAGGGCATCAAGGAGTTCAAGCGTGAGACGGCCAAGACCGACGCTGACGAAGTCGTCCGCCCCATCACCGACGTGTCCTCGCGCCAGATCGATCCCGTGACCGGCGCACCGATGCCCACCGAGCGCGAACGCGAGAGCGCCGGCAACCGCCGCGCGTAAGGGAGGGGTCACGCCATGTCCCCCAAAACCGCCCCCAGCACAGACCTGAAAAGCGCTCCCCTGTTCGATCACCTGGATGAACTGAGAAAGCGGCTGGTCATCAGCGTGATTTTCCTGGTCATCGGGATGTCGGTGGCCTTCGTCTACCGCGTGCAACTGATCGACTGGGTCAAGGGGCCGCTGCAATATTCGGAGCTGTACACCGCCGGCAAGGTGCAGGTGGTGACCTACACCCTGACCGAGCCGCTGCTGCTGAGCCTGAGCCTAGCGTTCTGGGCCGGGCTGGGGCTGGCGCTGCCCTTCATTTTGGGGCAGGTCTGGGGCTTTATCGCGCCGGGCTTGTATCCCAGCGAGCGGCGCTGGGCCGTGCCCTTCATCGTCGGGGCGGGGCTGTCCTTTCTGGGCGGGGGGATCTTCGGCTACAAGCTGGTGCTGCCCACCATGGTTCCGTTTCTGGTGGAGTTCCTGGCCGGAGCGGTGACGCCGATTCTGGGGCTGGGCCAGTACATCGGCACGGTCACCACCTTTCTGGTGGCGTTTGGGGTGGCCTTCGAGATGCCCATCCTGGCGATCATCCTGACCCGCATCGGCATCGTAAACCACGTGATGCTGCGCAAGGGCTGGCGCTTCGCGCTGGTGGCCATCATGGTGGCCGCCGCCGTCATCACGCCCACGCCGGACCCCACCAACATGATGCTGGTGGCCGTGCCGCTGTACGTGCTGTTCGAGCTGAGCGTGCTGCTCTCGCGGGCCTTCCGCCTGCCACCGCCCGAAGAGGAAGAAGCCCCCGCGCTGGGCCTGTGATGTTCCTCTCCCCCACCCTCTCCCCGGCGGAGAGGGCTTTTTCTGGCCGCGTCAACCGGCTGTTCGCTGACCCTTCTGGGAGGTCTGCGCCACGCCTGGGCATCTCTCACGCTGCAAAAGGCTTAAACTAGCGCCGTCTTATGAATCCTGTCTTCCTTCAAATCGGTACCTTCACGATTGCCTGGTACGGCGTGCTGATCACGCTGGGCATCGTGATCGGCGCGTGGCTCGGCACACGCATGGCCCGGCAGCGCGGCCTGAACGCCAACCTCTTCAGCGACATGATCCTGTGGATGATCATCTGGGGGCTGGTCGGCGCGCGGCTGGTCTTCGTGCTGACCTCCTGGGGACAGTTCGCGGGCACGCCCTTTCCGCGCATCCTGCTGGACATCATCAACCTGCGCTCGGGCGGCATCTCCATTCACGGCGGCCTGATCGGCGGCATCCTGGTGCTGATCTACTACACCCGGCGCTACAAGCTCAACTTCTACCAGTACGCGGACCTGTGCGTGCCGGGAGTGGCCTTTGGCGTGATCGGCGGGCGGCTGGGCAACATCATGAACGGCACCGACACGGTGGGCCGCGTGACGAACTGGGCCGTCGGCTACCGCTGGCCGGACAGCGCGCGGGCCTTCCACAACGGCATGTGCCAGCCCAACCCCAACCCCGATCTGGACCTGTCGCAGTACTGCCAGAACATCGGCGGCCAGATGGTCATGACCGCCCCGGTGCATTTCACCCAGCTGTACGGCGTGATCATCGGCATCATCCTGGCCGTCGCCTCGTACTACTGGCTGCGTTCGCACAAGCCGGGCTGGACCTTCTGGCAGTTCTGGCTGTGGTACAGCATCCTGCGCGCCGGGTGGGAAGAAACCTTCCGCCTCAACCCCCTGCTGCCCAACGTGTACCTGAGCCAGGGGCTGGACAAGGCGGGCATCGGCCTGTTCACCGAAACGCAGATCATCAGCATTCCGCTGATTATCGTGAGCATCATCATGCTGATTCGCATTCGCAAGCAGCCGGATATGCCTCTGCCGGTGGGCGGTCAGGTGGACTCGCCCGCAACCGGGCAGACGCAGACGCGATAGAGCAAGTAACCAGAAAGAGGGCGGCCCCATCATTACGGGCCGCCCTTTCGCATGTTCGGGAAGGAAGGAGACTCATCCCATGACCGGCTCGGCCCTCCAGAAGATCAGCGAGGCAGAATACCTGCGCACGGAGGAACACAGCCCGTTCAAGCGTGAGGATGTGAACGGCTTCGTTTAGGCCCTGCACGGGAAGGACACCCCGAATGCCCAGGCGGGCGCACTGAGCCGGCACGGGCTGATCGGCACCAACCTGATTGCCGCCCTGCACCGTCCCGCGCTGCGGCAGGGGTGCAAGGTCTACGCCAGTGATATGCGCGTGCGAATCCAGGCCAGAGGCACGCGCTATGACTATCCCGATGTCGTGCTGACCTGCGAGGACATGGCCGATGACGCCCGCGACGCCAGCAGTCCATGCTTTATCGTCGAGGTGTTGAGCCAGAGCACGCAAGTGGTAGACCGGGGCCAGAAACTCTCCGAGTACACGGCGTTGCCCAGTCTTCAGGGGTATCTGATGGTCGACACGGCCACCCGCGCTGCCCGGTTGTATACCCGCCAGGGCGAGGGCTGGGGTGAACAGTACGTCGAGGAGGCTGGAGTGCTGCGGCTGCCCTGTGTTGACGTGGAGTTGACACTGGACGACGTGTATGAGGGGACGAGTCTTCAGCCGCCCCACACACCCCAGCCCGCCTCTGACCCCACCGCGCCCAAGCATGGGCTTCGGCCTTGGATAGCTTCGGCTTTTGTCCCACATATCCGATATTTTCAAATCGGACGTTGATAGAGTGGTTGAATGTAGGAGTCGCCGTTGAGGCCGCGGGCTGCGCGAATACAGTGTCTACGGATCAGGCACTCCTAGCTGGTTGCGACTAAAGGGTTCGAATCCCTTACGTCTTGTGTCGGTGAGTCTTATTCGGGATAAGCCGATTTCTAGAGCAGTTGTCCGAATTGCAGCATCAGAAAAGAAGACTTCTGATGCCTCCACTCTCCCGACTGCTCGTTGAAATTCACTCACTCCATTCGGTCAAAAGGAAACAGCTCTTTTGACAAATACTCTAGAGAATTAGAAAAGGTCAGACGCCAACCGTTACGGCATCTGACCTTTCCCTCTTACGTGCTTACGCCTTAACTTCGCCCTTGCTCCGCTCCAGAATGCTCCTCAACACGGTTTGCAGGATGCCGCCGTTCTTGTAGTAGTCGATTTCCACGGGGGTATCGATGCGGCACTGCACGGTGATCTCGCGGGTCACGCCGTCCTTGTCCACGCGCAGGGTCACGTCCTGGCGCGGCTTGAGGTCGGCGGGTAACACGACGTCGATCAGCTCGTCGCCCATGATGCCCAAGGACTCGGCGGTGTCGCCATTCTTGTATTGCAGCGGCAGCACGCCCATGCCCACCAGATTGCTGCGGTGGATGCGCTCGAAGCTCTCGGCCAGCACGGCCTTGACGCCCAGCAGCATGGTGCCCTTGGCGGCCCAGTCGCGGCTGCTGCCCATGCCGTAGTCCTTGCCCGCCAGCACGAACAGCGGAATGTTGCTGGCCTTGTAGTTCTGCGCGGCGTCGTAGATGCTGGTCACGTTGCCGGTGGTGAAGTCGGTGGTAAAGCCGCCCTCGGTGCCGGGGGCCAGCTGGTTCTTCAGGCGAATGTTGGCAAAGGTGCCGCGCGTCATGATGCGGTCATTGCCCCGGCGGCTGCCGTAGCTGTTGAAGTCCACCGGGCGGATGCCCCGGTCGGTCAGGTACTTGCCGGCGGGGGTATCGGCCTTGAAGCTGCCGGCGGGCGAGATGTGATCGGTGGTCACGCTGTCGCCCACCTTGACCAGCACACGCGCACCCTCGATGGACACGATCTCGCTGGGGCCGCCCGCCAGCGCGTCGAAGAACGGCGGGTTCTGGATGTAGGTGCTCTCCGGGTTCCAGTCGTACAGCGCGCCCTCGGAGACGGGAATGGCGTTCCACTCGGCGTTGCTCTTCTCGATGCCGTCGTAGACCTTCTTGAACATCTCGGCGTTGATCGCCTGATCCATGATGTCCTGAATCTCGGCGTTGCTGGGCCACACGTCGCGCAGATACACCGGCTGGCCGTCCTTGCCCGTGCCGATGGGCTCGTTCACGATGTCGTTGACCACCGTGCCGGCCAGCGCGTAGGCCACCACCAGGGGCGGCGAGGCCAGGTAGTTGGCCTTGATGTGCGGGTTGATGCGGCCCTCGAAGTTGCGGTTGCCGCTCAGGACGCTGGCCGCCACCAGATCGCCGCCGTTGATGGCCTCGATTACGGGCTCGGGCAGCGGCCCGCTGTTGCCGATGCAGGTCATGCAGCCGTAGCCGACGGTGTTGAAGCCGATCTGATCCAGGTACGTCTGCAGGCCCGCGTTTTCCAGGTAGTCGGTCACCACGCGGCTGCCGGGGGCCAGCGAGGTCTTGACCCAGGGCTTGACGGTCAGGCCCTGCTCCACGGCCTTCTTGGCCACCAGCCCGGCGGCGATCAGCACGCTGGGGTTGCTGGTGTTGGTGCAGGAGGTGATGGACGCCAGCGTGACCGCGCCGTGGCCGATCTTCATGTCAGTGCCGGTGATCTGGCCCTGCGCGTCCAGCTTGTCGGCGGGCAGCTCGAAGCCGCGCGCCTTGACGGGGGCCGTCAGCGCCTCGGCGAACACCGTGTGCATGTCGTTCAGGTTCACGCGGTCCTGCGGGCGCTTGGGGCCGGCCAGGCTGGGAACGATGGTGCCCAGATCCAGCTCGATGGTGTCGGTGAACACGGGGTCCGGCGTCTCGTCGGTGCGGAACATGTTCTGCGCCTTGTAGTACGCCTCCACCAGCTCGATCTCGTCTTCCAGGCGGCCGGTGCGGCGCAGGTAACGCAGCGCCTCGTCGTCCACCGGGAAAAAGCCCATGGTCGCGCCGTACTCCGGGGCCATGTTGGCAATGGTGGCGCGGTCGGGCAGGGTCATGTTGCTCAGGCCTGCGCCGTAGAACTCCACGAACTTGCCCACCACGCCCTTCTCGCGCAGCATCTCGGTCACGCGCAGCGCCAGATCGGTGGCGGTGGCCCCTTCCGGCATCCGGCCGGTGATCTTGAAGCCCACCACTTCGGGCATCAGCATGTAGATGGGCTGGCCCAGCATGACCGCCTCGGCCTCGATGCCGCCGACGCCCCAGCCCACGATGCCCAGGCCGTTGATCATGGTGGTGTGGGAATCCGTGCCGACGAGGCTGTCGGGGTAGACCACAACGCCGTCGTCTTCCGGGCGGCTCTGCACGCCCTTGGCGAGGTATTCCAGGTTGACCTGGTGAACGATGCCGCTGGCCGGAGGCACCACGCCGAAGTTGTCGAAGGCCTGCTGGCCCCAGCGCAGGAACTCGTAGCGCTCGCGGTTGCGCTCGAACTCGATGGCCATGTTGTTCGCCAGCGCGAACTCGGTGCCGAACTCGTCGACCTGCACCGAGTGGTCAATCACCAGATCGACGGGAATCAGGGGGTTGATCTTGTTGGGATCGCCGCCCATCGCCACCATCGCCGAGCGCATGGCCGCCAGATCGACGACGGCGGGCACGCCCGTGAAGTCCTGCAGGATCACGCGGGCGGGCTTGAAGGGAATTTCCACCTCCTCGTTCGTGGGGCTCCAGCCCGCCACGGTCAGCACGTCCTCGCGGCGCACGTCGTAGTCGTTGGCCTCGCGCAGCACGCTTTCCAGCAGCACCTTGATGCTCACGGGCAGCCTGGAAATGTCGTGGCCCTGCCCCTCAAACTTGTTGAGGTTGTAGAAGTAGAGTTTCTGCCCGCTGTGGGTGGTCAGGGTGTCACGCGCGTCAAACAGGTTCATCGCCTTGTCGGTAGCCATTGTTGATTGCCTCCTTGCCCTCGCGGGCGCTGCCCCTATCATAAGCCGCGACCGCCAGAAGACGGGCGTCACCCGCGCAGTCACGGCGTTCATCTTCTGTCACTACGATAGGAACAACACGAAATCCATTCATCAGAGGACATTCCATGCCTGAACAGCTTGAACCCCACCAGAAAGCCCGCCTGACCGCCCTGGAAACCACTGTGCGCGACGGCCTGCGTGATTTCCGCCGCACCGGACAGGCGCTGAGCGAGATCCGCGACAATGAATTCTTCCGCGCCGGGTACGACTCCTTCGAAGCGTACCTGCAAGACCGCTGGGGCTTCACGCCGCCGCAGGCCGGGCGACTGATGGAGGCGGCGGACGTGGCGAAGGTCCTGGATCCGCTGGGCATTCAGCCCAGGAACGAGGCCCAGGCCCGCACCTTCAAGGCTGCCGCCAAGATTGTTACCGAGCTGGAGCCGGAACAGCAGCGCGTGGTGGCCCAGCTGGTGGAAGGCGTCATGCCCCAGCCGACCGAGGGTGACGACACCCCACCGTGGGAGCTGCCCGCCGCCGAGGTGCGGATCATGGCAAGCGTCGTGAAGAAATTAGACGCCGACGCCACCGTCTACCACCCCGAAAACGGGCGTGAGGTGCCGATGGGCACCCTGAGCGCTCCCGAACGTTACGAGGTCATCCGCACCCACGTCGATCAGAAGACCCAGGCCTACCGCGAAAAGCAGGAGGCGAAAGCCAACGCCCCGAAGCCCGAGAACGTCAACTGGGGCGACTGGGTGCTGAACTACGCCGCGCAGAACCTGGGGCCGGGGCAGCGGCTGGAACTGGTGGTGGAACCCGATGGCAGCGGCGCGAGTCGCGCGGTGGCAAGGGTGGTGGATGGCAACACCGGCGAGATTCTGGCGTCGGGCGGCGGCGCCGTCACCCTGAAGAAGGCGGCGCTGAACCTGGCGGCAGAGGTGCGGGGGTAAAGGCTGTTCCGGCCTGCGGCCCCGCCCCCGCCTAGCGAATAATCCGCGCCGGTTCGATGCTGGCGGCGCGGCGCGCGGGGATCAGGGCGGCCAGCAGCGTGGTGATCAGGCCCACGGCGTTGACGCCCAGCAGATCCGTCCAGCGCACTTCCACCGGCAGCGAGGTGATGAAATACAGGTCACCGGGAATCTGGAAGGGCCGCACGGTGAAATACGCGCTGATGCCCAGGCCCAGCAGGTTCCCCAGCAGCAGGCCGCCCAGTCCCAGCACCAGCCCTTCCAGCAGGAAAATGCGCGTGATCAGCCCGCGGGTCGCCCCAATGGCGCGCAGGATGGCGATTTCTTGCGTCTTCTCAAACACCGCCAGCGTCAGAACGTTGGCAATACCGAAGGCCGCGACAATCACGATCAGAAAGACCACGAAGCCGATGACCTTCTTCTGCAGGGCCAGCTGATCCAGCAGCGTGCCGTAGACGCTCTGCCAGGGCAGGGGGCTGTAGGCACGGGGCCGGGTCAGGTCGGCGCCGACGTCCGGGGCCAAATTGGGATCGGTCAGGCGCAACTGGTAGCCCGTGATGTTGGTGGTGTCCTGCAGCTTCTGCAGCGTCGCCAGACTGGTAAAGGCGTAGGCACTGTCGATCAGGTAATTGCCGGTGGTGAACACGCCCTTGACCGTGAAGCTGCCCCGGCGCTGGGTGCTGTTGAGCAGCCGCACCTCGTCGCCGGTAAAGCCGCCGATGCTGCGGGCCAGGGCCGAGCCCAGGAGGATCTCCCCCGGCCCCAGGGTGGCCAGCAGTTCATTCTGACCCGGCGGCAGTTGCAGCACCTGGGCCGCGGCCGGCGTCACGCCGAACAGGGTGGCGAAGTCCACGCCCGCGCGGTTGCCCAGGCCCGCCGGACGGGTCAGCAGTCCCTTGTCGGCCAGAAAAGGCGTGAAGGCCGCCACACGTGGGTCGGCCTCAATGGCTTTTTCCAGTTCGGGGTCACGCCCCCCAGGACTGAACGAGTTCAGGCTCAGGTGCGGGGTGGCGCGCAGGGTGGCGTCCACCAACGCGCGGGTAAAGCCGTTGGTCAGGCTCAGGGCGGCGATCAGGGCCATCACGCCCACCGCGATTCCCCCGATGGTCAGCAGATTCTGGGTGCGCCGCCGCGACAGGTGCGCCCGCGCGATGGACCACGCCAGCGCCGCCGTACCGGGCTGGGCAGGCAGGGCGGCGGACGGCTGGGGGCGGGACATGCGAAGCGGAGGATAGCAGACGCATCCTGGCCGGAACCGCCAGAGGACGGGCCGGCAACCAAAAAAGAGTCGCCCAGATGGACGACTCGGGTGGGTTCCGCCTGACGCTCAGGCGGTGACGATGTTCAGCGAAGCGCCGTGATCCGCACCTGCCGAGCCCCGAAGTTGATGGCCTGGCTGCGGGTGCTCATCCAGATGTCCAGGCTGCCGGTCTTGCGGGCGGCCATGGTGTCCTCGACGATAAAGGTGCGGCCGCGCAGCAGGTTGTTGTAGCGCCCGCTCAGGTCCTCGATGGTGATGCGGGTGCCGTAGGGGAACAGGCGCAGCATGTCGCGGCTCAGGGCCACGACGCCGGGGCGGGTGCGGGTGCCGGTGGCCGTGATAAACGGCGTGCTGTCGGTCTGTCCCGCCAGGCTGTTGTAGGCCGTGGCCCGGACGATGGCCGAGCGGCCCCGCGCGGTGAGGGCGGCCACGGGAGCGGCGGGCGCGGGCTGAGCCTGGGGCCGCTGGGCCTGAGCGACGGCGGCGGCCCGGGCCTGCGCCGCCTGGGCCTGCGCGGTGGGCTGTGGACGCGCCGCCGGAGCCGCGGCGCGCTGAACCACGGGGGCGGGCGGCGGCGTCACCACCATGGCCTGACGCACGGCGTCGCTGGCCACCGAGCTGGCCGGAAGGGCGGGAGTCGCGCAGGCCAGGCCCGCAATGCCGAACAAAACGCCGAAGGTCCAGCGGTTGAGTTTTGAAACCATATGTTCTCCTTGGGGCATGGGCGGTGGTGCGGCCCGCGTCCAGTGCGCGGCCCACCGGGCCAGGCGCAGTTCAGAAATGATTTGTGGTTAAGTCTGTGGGCAGTCGTCAAGACGCCCCCGACCTTGGAGGTGAGCCTAGAGGGACAACATCGTCAGGATATGAGCCGGACCTGTCCCTGGTCTCACAAATCCAGATTAAATTTTTTGACTCAATTCAAAACGGCCTAAAAACCCCGTTGGCTAAATTGCCCAAAGAATGAGAGAGCGTTCAATCCCTCGCCGCTCCCCTCATCCTTTAGGAGGACGAGAGGCTCGTGCCAGGGCATTTCGAGAGGCGGGGCCGAGGTTTTCTCGCTGAAACATGAGTTGCGCCACGGTTGACAGAGCGGGCAACTGAACGGCCCTGCGCCTTGCGGACAAAAGCGTCGCCGCAGCGCATCAAGCTCTCAGCAGAGGCTCAGGAAGGACACGCTGCGGGCTTCTGGATCTGCTACTTTTCGTTTTCCGCGGCCTTGGGGGCCTCAATGCGGGGGGCCGCACCCCAGGTCGACAGCACGTCCTTCATGATTTCGCGGAACACGGGCGCGGCCAGCATGGACCCGTGATAGCTCAGCTTCGCGCCGTGGGCCATCGCCACCACCGTAATTTGCGGGGCGTCTACCGGATAGAAGCCGGTGAACACGCTGTTGTAGATGGTCGAGGAGTACCGCCCGTCAACGACGACCTGGGCCGTGCCGGTCTTGCCGCCCAATGCGTAGCCCTTGATGCCGGCCTGATGCGGAATCCCCTCCTCAATGACCGCCTGCAGCATGGTGCGGGTGGTGCGGGCCACCTCGGGACGCACGATCTCGCGCTTTTCGGCCGGGCCGGCCACGCCCTCCACCAGCTGGGGCGGGAGGTACAGACCGTCGTTGGCCAGCGCGTTGTAGGCCGAGGCCAGTTGCAGCGTGGTGGCACTCATGCCCTGGCCGAAGGCGTTGGTCACGCGCACCAGATCGTCCCACTTGCGCAGCGGCTGCAGCTGTCCGGTGGCAGCGGGCACCACCGGCATGTCCGGGTAGCTGCCGAAGCCGTACTGCGTGAAGTAGGCGCGCAGCTTGTCGGACCCGAACTTCTCCACGATGTGGCTCATGCCCACGTTGCTGCTGTAACGCAGGATCTGTTTGGTGGTCAGGGTGCTGGGATGGTCCACCGCGTCGTGGATGACGCTGCCCCAGCGCCCACCGACGTGGCGGTTCATGGGCGTCTCGTAGACAGTCTTGGGGGTGGTCAGGCCCTCGTTGATCGCGGCGGCCACCACCAGCCCTTTGATCACCGAACCCGGCTCGTACACGTCCAGGAAGGGGCGATTGCGCCGGGCATCCAGGCTGTAGTCGCGCCAGTGGTTGGGATCGAAGGCCGGGTAACTGGCCGCCGCCAGCACGCGTCCGGTGCGGGTCTCCATGACCACCACCGAGCCGTACTCGGCCTCGTGCTCCGGAATGGCCTTGCGCAGCGCGGATTCGGCGGCGGCCTGAACGCTGGTGTTGATGGTCAGGCGCAGGTCCTGCCCCGAGGCCAGACTGCGGTCATAGGCGTACTCCAGGCCTTCCAGACCGTCGGTGGTGCCCATCATGCCCAGCACCTGCCCGGCCAGGTGGCCCTGCGGGTACACGCGCTTGCCGTCCACGCTCTGGGCCAGCACCTTGCCGTCGCTGGACGTGATCGTGCCGCGCGACTGCACCAGGCTGCGGCCCACGCTGCTGGGCACGTTCCACTCCAGTTGCGCGTAGGCCCACACCAGTGACAGGAACAGCACGGTCGCCACCACCTGCATCAGACGGGAGCGGTTGCGAATCTTTACCTCCACTGCGTTCTCACCTCCACGGTGTTGTCGGGCTGGGCTGGGGGACGGGGCGGCTGAACCGGGCTGGATGTAGGGGCAGGCGGAGCGAAACCGGGCGCGGCTGGCTTTGGCGTAGCCGCCGCGTCTTTCAAGCCCGGCGGCGGCAGCGGCAGGATCGCCTGGGATTCCTTGGGGGCCTCGGCGAAGCGGACCATGCCGTTGGCGAAGGCCCAGTCCCGAATGCGCTGCGGGTTCTCCAGCGTCTGAACCTGCACCGCCAGATCGTTGCGCTGGGTCAGCAGCGTCGCCTCACGCTCCTGAACGGCGCGCAGGGCCGGGCGAATGTCCTGGGTGAAGTAGCGCGCCCCCACCAGGGCCAGCGCCAGGGCCAGGTAGATCAGCACGTAGCGGACGGCCCGGCCCCGCCAGGTGGCCTCGGTCAGGTCGAGGCTGCGCACCCTTGGGCGCAGGGCACTCACGCCGTCACCTCCGGGTCCAGCTTCTCGGCGCTGCGCAGCTTGGCGCTGCGGGCGCGCGGGTTGCTGGCCTGCTCGTCTTCCGCGGCGATCACCGGGCGCTTGGTCAGCGGGCGCAGGGCCGCGCTGCCCAGCAGAAAACGCTTCACGATGCGGTCTTCCAGCGAGTGGAAGCTGATCACAGCCAGCCGCCCGCCAGGACGCAGCAGCGCCTCAGCGGCGCTCAGGCCGTCGCGCAGCGCGCCCAGTTCATCGTTGACGTGGATCCGCAGGGCCTGGAAGGTGCGCCGCGCCGGGTGGATGCCCTTGCTGAAGCCGGGGTAGGCCCGCTTGACGATCTCGGCCAGTTGCACGGTGGTTTCAATCGGCGCCTTCTCGCGGGCGTACACGATGCCGCGCGCGATCCGGCGCGACAGGCGGTCCTCGCCGTACTCGTAGATGATCGAGGCCAGCTCGGCTTCGGGATAGGTGTTGACCACCTCGGCGGCACTTTCCCCGGACTGGCTCATGCGCATGTCCAGCGGGGCCTCGCTGTGGTACGAGAAGCCGCGGTCCGTGTCGTCCAGCTGAAACGAGCTGACGCCGATGTCGAGCAGCACCCCGTCCACCTCGCTCACGCCTGCCCCGGCAAGCAGCGCCCCCATGTCGCGGTAATTGCCCTGCAGCACCGTCAGTCCGTCCAGACCGGCCTCGCGGGCGCGGTCCAGCGCAAAGGGGTCCTGATCGATGCCGTACACGCGGGCCCCCGCCGCGAGCAGCAGCCGGGTGTGGCCCGCGCCGCCCAGCGTGCCGTCCACAAACATCTTGCCGGGAGCCGGATTCAGGGCGTCCAGGACCTCGGCGGCCAGCACGGGCACATGGGTCAGGGCCACAGGGGTGGGCGGGGAGTCGCTGGAGGAATCGGGTGCAGTGTTGTTCATGCGAATCACGCCACGAAATTGATGAGGAGGTCGGGTTTGGGGGGATGGTCCTGCACGGCGCTGATGGCCGCGTCCCAGCGGGCCGGGGTCCACAGTTCCAGGCGGCCTGGCGCGCCCGCCACGACGACGTCGCCGTCCAGCGCCGCAAAGGTCCGCAGGGGCTGGGGCACGGAAACGCGGCTCTGGTTGTCCAGCCGCGCCTTGCTGGCCCCCGAGTAGAAGAAGCGGACAAAGGCGCGGGATTCGGCGTCAGTCAGCGGCAGCCCTTCAAGCTGTTCTTCCACCCGTCGCCAGCTCGCCAGCGGAAAGACGTACAGGCAACCTTCCATCCCGCGCGTCAGAATCATGCCGTCCTCGACGAATTCCCGAAAGGCGGGGGGCATGACCACGCGGCCCTTGTCGTCGATGGTGTAGGGGTACTCTCCGAACGGCAAATCTTCTTCCTCTCCTTTGGCGGCTTTTCCCACCCGCTCCCACAAGACGCAGGTAGAGGGCACGCCCGCCTTTCAACCTGAAAGGCACATAAAGAAAGGCTTCAGGTTGTACGCAGGAGTGTAACAAGCCCTCCCACGAATTACCACCTGTTCCCACCAATTCCCCCTGATTTCCCCAGATGTTGCCCGCTTTTCCCACCCACTTCCCCCGGTGGGTCTTCTGGTGGATGGCGTACGCAGCGGAATGCAGGGCAGAGAATCCCGTAACGGACAGCAAATTAGCACTTTCAGAGGGGTCAGCAGGCAGAATCTGGGCCGCACCCCCCTGCCCCACCGCGCAGGACAAAACCCCACACCTTTCCCCCTAAGCTGGGGCCATGCGCCTGAGCCGTTCCGCCCCCTCTGCCGCCTCCCTCCCTGCCTTCCCCACCGGGGCCATCCTGGCCGCACTGGGAGTGGCCCTGGGGGCCTTCGCCGCCCACGCGCTGAAAGCCAGGCTGACGCCGGAGCTGCTGACCAATTTCGAGACGGGGGTGCGTTACCAGATGTACGCCGCGCTGGCGCTGCTGGTGCTGGGCACCCGCCCCGAGCAACGCCGCGCGCCCGCGCTGCTGCTGGCCGGGGCCGTCATCTTCAGCGGCACGCTGTACATCCTGGCGCTGACCGGCGTGAAGTGGCTGGGCGCGGTGACCCCGATAGGCGGCGTGCTGCTGATCGCGGGATTTGTGCTGGCGGCGCTGGACGCCCGGCACTCAGGCTGAAGGTTCCGGCCGGATCAGCATGCGGGACAGGGCTGCTTCCAGCGTCGTGCGGGCCTGTGCGGGGTTGATCTGGTGCAGCAGCAGATGCACGCTCAGGCCGTCCAGCAGGGCGTGAATCTCGGTGGCCGCCGCCTGCGGCGTGTGCGCGGGCAACCAGCCGTGACGGGCGAACTGCTCGAACGCCTCCACAAAAATGGTGTTCAGGTCGCGGTACAGCACGCCCTGGGCATCGGCGAAGTCCTGATCGCTGACCGCCGCGCCCACGAAGGCCAGCCACACCTCCAGCCACACGCGGCCGGCCTCGTCCAGCGGCAGGGTCACTTCCAGCCGGTTCAGGAAGTCCTGGAAGGGATCGTCGCTGGCCGGCACCGACTGCACGCGCTCCCAGGCCCGCTCGCCGATCTGCCCGGCGGCAAAGCCCAGGATGGCCTCGCGATTGGGCAGGTAATGGCGAATGGCCCCGCTGGACCAGCCGCTGCGTTGCGACAGGTTGCGAATGGTCACCCCCGCCAGCCCCTGCTCGCGAATCAGGCTCCAGACCGCCGCCGTCAGTTCGGCGCGGCGCTGATCGTGGTCGACGATTCGGGGCATACAGAATCGTTTTAGCACACTGTTGCGATAACAGCCCCCATATGATATTTCTAGTCCACGCGTTTAGCACAGCTGTGCTAAAAACGCGAAGGAGACCTCTGTGGGATGGACTGCCCTGCTGCTGGCCGGCCTGTGTGAGATCGGCTTTACCACCTGTCTGCAACTCAGCGACGGCTTTAAAAAGAAGTGGCCCAGCGCATTTTTCCTGCTGTTCGCCATCGCCAGCTTCCAGCTGATGAGCCGGGCGCTGGAAACCCTGCCGCTGGGCACGGTCTACGCGGTGTGGACCGGCATCGGGGCGGTGGGCACGGCGCTGGTGGGCATCGTCTATTTTCGCGAATCGGCCACGCCGCTGCGGCTGGGGCTGCTGGGCGTGGTGGTGGCGCTGATCATCGGGCTGCGGGTGCTGCCATGACCGGCTGGCACTGGCTGATCCTGGGCGGGCTGATGGAAATCGGCTTCGCCACCGCGCTGAAGCTGGAGCAGACCCAGCCGCTGTTCTTCTACGTGTTTCTGGTCTGCGCCTACCTCAGCTTCGACTTTCTGGCGCGGGCCTTGAAGACCATTCCGCTGGGCACCGCCTACGCCATCTGGACGGGCATTGGCGCGGTGGGGGCGGTGTTCATGGGCACGGCGCTGTTCGGCGAGAGCCTCAGCCCCGCGCGGCTGATCATGATCGCGCTGCTGATCGCCGCGCTGATCGGGCTGAAGCTGGTGGGCGGCCCCAAATCGGCCAAGGAAGCCGCCCCTTCAGCAGAGGAAGGGGCGGCGGGTGGTGCGGGGGAACTGTAAGCCGGGTTCTGTCCATCACTTCTGAGGGTGACTGTTCGGCCATCTCTCTGGGGCGGGCGTCGCCGCCGCGCCTCGTTGCGACCATCCTGGCGGTCACTGGAACGGGCCGTTCCTCGCGCGCTATCGGGTCTTGCACCGGATGGGGTTTACCAGACGCCGCGAGGTCTCCCTGCGGCCTGGTGCGCTCTTACCGCACCGTTTCACCCTGACCAGCTTCCGGCCCACGCCCGGCCTTGAATGGATGCTGGCGGTCTGGTTTCTGTGGCACTGTCCTTCGGCTTCGCCGCCACCCACGCGCAGGCGCGCGACGCGGGCACTTGACTCGCCGACCAGCCGTTAGCTGGCATCCTGCCCTGCGGTGCCCGGACTTTCCTCACCCCCACTCCCGAAAGAGCGGGCGGCGCGGCCGAACATTCCCCCGCGCGGAGCAGCATAGCAGAGCCTGATCCCGCGCCACCCTGACGCCGCCCGCGCGACGCTGCCTGCAGGGTTCAAGACCCGCCGTACTTGCGGATCAGTCCCGGCAAATCCTGCTGCAACGCGCCGCCGATCACGTCCAGATTGCTGTAGACCCGCACGAACTGCCCCTGCGGGTCCACCACGCTGACCTGATCGCCGTGGATGCGGGCCGCTTCACCGGCTCCCGCGCCGGCGGCCTGGGCATTGTCCGCCCCCGAACCTGCCGGGGCCGCCAGGTGAGCGCTGTGGTCCATCTCCATGGCCGGCTGGGGCTTGACGTTCGCCACGAACATGGCCCTGGCCGCCGCGTCGATGGTGTCGGCTTTGCCTGTCAGCCCGGTAAAGGCCGGCTCGAAACGGTTCAGGTAGGCCCGCACCACCTCCGGCGTGTCGAAGGTGGGATCCACCGTGATGAACTGAATCTGGAGCTTTTGCTGCTGCGGCGGCGTCAGCTCCTCGTAACTGTTCTTCAGACTCGCCAGCGTGGCCGGGCAGACGTCGGGACAGCGCACGAAGCCGTAGAAGATCAGCCGCAGGCGCCCGTCGCCGTGGGCCAGCGTCGTGGCCTCGCCCCGATCGTCCACCAGTTTCAGCGCGGGCAGGGGCACCGGGTGATCCAGCGCCGTGCCCCCCGTCACGCCGGGATTGGCCTGCCGCGCGAACAGCAGACCGCCCAGCACCACCGCGATTCCCAACAAGATGCCCGTCAGCCACTTCATGCGCTCAGGCTAGGGCGCGGCGGGCGGGCGACGTGTCCCCAGCAGAAGCGAAAGGGTGGGGGACGAAAAGAGGGGGCGGGAAAGCATTGCTGCCTTTCCCGCCCCCTCAGCTTCAGTCTTCTTGCGCCTGACTACCAGGCGTAGAAGATCGCCACAATGAGCAGCCACACCACGTCCACCAGGTGCCAGTACAGGCTGGCGGGCGTGATCGAACCGTGGTTGTACTTGTCCATCTTGCCGGTCATGGCCTGGTAGTACGGCAGCGCCACGCCCGTGCCGCCGATCAGGATGTGCAGACCGTGCAGGCCGACGATGATGAAGAAGCACGACTGCCACAGGTTCTGTTTCCAGTCGCTCTCGAAGCCGAACAGCGAGAACTCGTAGACCTGGAACAGCATGAAGGCGGCGCCCAGCAGCAGCGTCACGAACAGGCCCAGGCGGAAGCGCGTGACCTTGCCGTGGTGGTTGTCCTGCTCGGCGCGGTGAATCACGAACGAGGACGACACCAGAATCAGGGTGTTCAGCGCGGCCAGCCACACGTTGGGACGCAGGGCGGGCGGCTCGGCCAGACCGCTGACGCGCAGATACACGTACCCGGCGATCAGCACGCCGAACAGGCCGATTTCGGAGATGATGAACCACGCCATGCCCATGAAGCCGTTGTCGTACTTGGTCAGGTGGTGGTGCGCGACGGGCACGGCGTACTCACGCGTTCCGGCCCACTTGAACAGGCCCCACAGGAACACCGGGAAGCTGAGGTACAGCACCAGGCTGGCGAAGACGTGGCTGGGCGCGGCCTCGAAGAAGGGCTGCAGGCCGCCCGCCGGGGTGTAGTTGGTGAACCAGCCGAAGCTCAGGCCGTAGCCCATCAGCAGCAGACCCACGGCGGTCACGAAGGGCCAGATGCTGTCCTGTGGCAGGTGGATGGTCTTGGGGTCCACCGGGGTCAGGGTGTCGCCGTTCTTCTCCCAGTCGTACAGCGGGCGCTCGGTGGGGAAGGTGGTGGGGAACTCGTGGGCGAAGTTGTACGCGGCGGGCGGGCTGGACGACGTCCATTCCAGCGTGTAGCCGCCCCAGGGGTTGTTGGACGCGGTGGCGGGCTTCTTGGCGGTGATGTACATGTTCCAGAACCACACCGCGCCCCCGGCCAGCAGCGTCAGCGCGCCCAGCGTGGAGACGAAGTTCAGTTCGGTCCAGGCGAAGTTGCCGGCAGGGTAGGTGTAGTAGCGGCGCGGCATGCCCAGCAGGCCCAGGATGTACTGCGGCAGGAAGGTCATCCACGAGCCCACCATGAAAAGCCAGAAGTGCCACATGCCCAGCTTCTCGTCCATGAAGCGCCCGGTCATCTTGGGCCACCAGTAGTACAGCCCGCCCATCGCCAGGAACGCCGTGCCGAACATCATCACGTTGTGGAAGTGGGCCACCACGTAGTACGACATGGTGACGTGGTAGTCGAAGGGAATCATGCCCAGCGACACGCCGGTGATCCCCCCGATCAGGAAGTTGAAGATAAAGCCGACCAGCCAGTAGGTGGGCGTCTTCATGATGATGCGCCCGCCGTACAGCGTGCCGATCAGGTTAAAGATCTTGACCCCGGTGGGTACGGCCACAATCATGGTGGCGATCATGAAGGCGATCTGCCACGACTCGGGCAGGCCCACGGCGAACATGTGGTGCGCCCACACCAGCAGCGAGACCAGCACGATGCCCAGCAGCGAGTACACCATCACGCGGTAGCCGAAAAGCGGCTTGCGGGCCATGGTGGAGGCGATTTCCGCACCGATGCCCAGGTAGGGCAGCAGCATCACGTACACGGCAGGGTGCGAGTAGAACCAGAAGAACTGCTGGAACATCACCGGCACGCCGCCGATGCCGGGGTTGAACATGCTCAGGCCCAGCTTGATTTCCAGGAAGGTGACCAGCGCCGCCGCCGTCAGGCCGCCCAGCGAGATCAGCTGCAGGATCGAGGTGGAGAAGATCGCCCACACGAAGATGGGCATTTTCCACAGGCTCATGCCGGGGGCGCGCATGTTGACGATGGTGGCCGCGAAGTTGGCGCTCCCCAGCAGCGAGGCGATGCCGTTGAGGGTCAGCGCCACCATCAGCACCGACACGCCGGGCTGGTTGGCGTCCACCGACAGCGGGTAATAGAACGTCCAGCCGACGCTGGGGGCGCCGCCGTTGGCGAGACCTGTGATCACCAGGATCAGCGAGAAGATGAACAGCCACACCGCAAAGGTGTTGATGCGCGGCAGCGCCACGTCCCGCACCCCGAGTTGCAGCGGCAGGAACCAGTTGCCGAAGCCGAACAGGCCAATCGGAATCAGGAAGAAAAAGAGCATCAGCGCGGCGTGCAGGGTCAGCACCTGGTTGTAGGTGGTGCCGATCAGGAAGGTGTTGTCCGGCACCGCCAGCTGAATGCGGATGGCGACGGCCAGAAAGCCCGCAATGGCAAAACCGATGATGCTGGTCAGGATGTACAGGGTCCCGATCTTTTTATGATCGGTGGTCATCATGTAGTCCTTGAGGACTTCCCAGGCGCTGGGCCGCGCGGAGGGGGCGTGACTGGGAACCTGCTGTGGAGCCTGAATGGTCACTGCTTACCTCCCGGTGTGGGGCTAGAAGTCTTGGCCAGTGGCGTGGGGGCATTCTCAGCCGCGTCCGATGAACCGTAGACGGGCGTGTTGTTCCAGTAGTCGGCCTCTTCGGGCAACTTGAGGGTGCGCAGGTACGCGGCCACGTCGTCGATCTGCTCGTCGGTCAGGACGCCGCCCTTGACCAGCTTGCCGTTGACCTCGTACTCGCTGCCGTCGTAGGTGGGCATCAGGCTGCCGGGCTTGACCTTGGGGCTGTGCTTGATCCAGGCGTGCAGGTGGGCCTTGGCGTCGGGGGCTTCCCAGTGCTCGGGGGTCATGGCTTCCCACATGCCCGCGCCCAGCGTGCGGCGGGTGCCGAAGAAGCTCAGGTCAGGGCCAGCCGCTCCGGCCGCCGTGGTGCCCTGCACGCGGTGACAGGCGGCGCACGCCAGCGCGCCGGTGGCGGGGTTGCCCTTCATGAACAGCTCGTAGCCGCGCGCCTCGGCGCTGCCCTCGGCGGGTTCAGGCGCGCGGTAGGCCTTGGCGGCGGCCAGGAAGGTGGTGTACCGCTCCTGGTCCAGCGCCACGACCTTGTAGCGCATGTTGGCGTGGCTGCCGCCGCACAGCTGCGTGCAGTTGCCCTGATACACGGCGGCGCGGTCGGTGTCCACGTTCCAGGTCTTGAGGGCGCCGGGCATGGCCGCGCGCTGTCCCCCGATGTTGGGCGCCCAGAAGCCGTGGATCACGTCACCGCTGGTGATGGTCAGGGCCACCGGCTGCTTGGTCGGCATGACCATCTCGTTGCCGTTGGTCACGTCGCCGCCCGCGTCGGCCTTGGTCTCGGGGTACGAGAAATTCCACCAGAACTGACGGCCCAGCACGTCGATCTTGGTGGTCTGCTCGGCCACGGGGTTGAGGATCGCCATGCTGCGAACCGTCAGCACGGCCAGGAACATCACGATGACGACCGGCACCACCACCAGAATCAGTTCCAGACGGTTGTTGCCGTGAAACTGCGCCGGGGCGTCCGTATTCTTGTCTTCACGGAACTTGTTGACGGTGAAGAACAGCGCGTAGGACACGGCCACGAAAATAATGACCGACAGGGCGATGGCGAAGATGCTCATGAACGCGACTTCGCGGTTGAAGCCCGACGCCATATCCCCGAAGGTCACCAGCTGTTGCGAGCCGCAGCCGCTGAGCAGCGTCGCTCCCAGGCTGGCCACAAGGCCGATGCTCAGCTTGCGCCGCAGACTCTCCCTGGCCGCTGTCCCTGACTGCCCGTGAGGCGGGTGCTCCCCCTGAGACTGGCCGCTGTGACGGTGTATGGTATTCAACTTCCGCTCCTTATCCTTTGCCCTGGATCCTGTGTTGCGACCCTGACGCCGTGAGTCCTGTGCTTGTCCATGCTGTCTACTTTGATTCCCTGGCAGTTTAACGCCTCACGCGGCAGATTGGGCGTTTGCTGCCGCGCCCACGTCCCCGGAACCCAGCGAGGCTGACCGAACGGTCAAGCGCCCCCCCCATCTAAGC
Organism: Deinococcus radiopugnans ATCC 19172; assembly: GCF_006335125.1. Taxonomy (NCBI): domain Bacteria; kingdom Thermotogati; phylum Deinococcota; class Deinococci; order Deinococcales; family Deinococcaceae; genus Deinococcus; species Deinococcus radiopugnans. The sequence goes on along the minus strand of NZ_VDMO01000007.1, from coordinate 118,419 downwards.
AGACCTCAGGGTGGGCAAGTGTCCTTGCGACGCCGCAGAAACAGGCCCTTTTGCCCGTCCTGTGAGGCGCCCGCGCGGCCCGGCCTGTAACGGGCGCCTGAGCCCGGATGGACGGATCAGCCCAGATGTGCGAAGACGATCCGGTCCACGGCGCCCATCACGAACAGGATCGCCAGATACAGCATTGAGTACAGGTACAGCGGCACGGCCACCTTCCGCTCGACCTTGTGGCCCGCAAAGATGTGCTTGTACAGCCGCCACGACAGCACCAGCAGCCAGCCGCCCAGCGCCGCCGCACTGATCACGTAGATGGCGCCGACCTCGTGCAGCAGCGCGGGCATCAGCGACAGCACCACCGTGTAGATGGCGTACAGGCCGATCTGCGCCACGGTCAGCTTGTCGCCGTGCACCACCGGCAGCATGGGAATGCCCACCTCGCGGTACTCGTCTTTGATCATCAGGGCCAGCGCCCAGAAATGCACCGGCGTCCAGAAGAAGATGATGGCGAACAGGAACCACGCGAACAGGTTCAGGTCCCCGGTGACGGCGGCCCAGCCCACCAGCGGCGGAAAGCACCCGGCGGCCCCGCCCAGCACGATGTTGTGCCAGGTGTGCCGCTTGAGCAGCATGGAATAGATCACCACGTAGGTGACGAAGCCCGCCAGGCTCATCCAGGCGGCCAGCGGAGAGCCCCAGACCCACAGCAGAACGAACGACAGCACCTGCAAGGTGGTCCCGAAAATGGCCGCGTCGCGGGAGCTGATCAGCCCGCTGGTGGTGGGCCGCTTGGCGGTGCGCGCCATCTTGAGATCGATGTCGCGGTCGATGATCATGTTGAACACGCCCGCCGACCCGGCGGACATGAATCCGGCGAGACTGACCACCACCAGCAGCCACAGCCCCGGCCAGCCGCGCGCCGCCATGAACATGGCCGTCACGGTGGTCCACAGCAGCAGCGAGATGACCTTGGGTTTGGTCAGCGCCAGATAGTCGCGCCAGGTGGCCCGCACCGGCGTTCCCGACAGTCCGGTGGTGGTCACGCCGCCACCCCCGCCGGGGCCGGACGCGTGGCCCGCAGCGCCGTCAGCGCGTGGTAGGTCAGCAGCACGGCGGCCAGCCACAGGGCGCAGGCCAGCAGCAGGTGCGTGAGCTGCATCCACGCCGGGGCCTTGAAGGCCACGTTGGCGAAGCCCGCCACCATCTGCAGGGCCAGCACCCCCCACAGCGTCACGCTCCAGCGGTTGACCTGGGCCGAGGGCCGTTCGCGGCGCAGGAACAGGCCCAGCCACACCAGAAAGGCCGCCGTCAGCACCGCCAGCATGGGATGAACGACGCGCAGGTTCTCGATCACGCCCGCCGTGGCCGCGAAGTCGCGCCGCACCGTGTCGATGGGCGTGCCGTCGGCCGGGAGGAACAGCAGGTCGCCCAGTGCCGTCACGGCCCCGGCCATGCCCAGCGCCAGCACCAGCCCCAGGCCAGTGAAGCTCCACAGGCCGGCCAGCCCCTGCCCGCGCAGCCGCAGCCGGGGTGCGCCGGACGCCCACAGCGCCGTGAGCAGCAGCGCCCCCAGCAACAAGAAGGTGTTGGCCAGGTGAATGCCCTGCACGAAGCCGCGCGCCGGATCGGTGCTCTGGGCGGTCAGGCCCAGCAGCACCTGCACGCCGCCCACCAGCCCTTCCAGAACGATCAGGCCCAGGCTCAGCACCGCGCCGAAGCGCGCCGGGTGGCCGGGCCGCGTGACCAGAAAGGCCAGCCCGACCAGGGCGATGGCCAGCAGGCCGCTGGCGCCGCTGGTCAGGCGGTGGCTGAATTCGATCACCGTATGCAGCGTCGGATTCTGCGGCACCACCACGCCGTTGCACAGCGGCCAGTGGTCCCCGCAACCGGCCCCGGCCCCGGTCAGGCGCACCACCGCGCCCCACAGGATCACCAATACGTTGTAGGCCAGCGCCCCCCAGGCCAGCCGGGGCAACCACACCCCCGGCAGCGTGCGCGGGGCAGTCAGCGTTCTGCTCAACTCCTCACCTTCCCTTGCCCCCCGGTCCCACCACGCATAGAGCGCTCAGAAACCGGGCGGCGAATGACAGCTCGCATTCTACCCGCCTGTACTGGCGGCGGATTGTCCCCCGGTGGGGATTGGGCGGCGCCAGAGCTGGACGGACCAGGGGCAGTGGGAGGCGGATCGGTGCCACGCCCGCACCACGTATCTTCCCTGGCCCCACTGCTGACCCTGCACACCGGGCCATCCTGCCCCCCACCCTGGCCCTAGACTGCCCGGCGATATGGCACCAATCATCAACGAGTGGGCGGTCATCATGATCGTTCTGAGCGGGATCGCCCTGTGTACGGGCGTGTACTTCATTCGCACGGGCCGGCGTGTGTGGCACATGCGCGCCATGCTCACGGCCAGCGCGCTGGCCACAGTCTTTCTGGTGCTGTACCTGACCCGCCTGGGCCTGGGCTACGAGAAGGTCTTCACCGGGCCGGCAGCCTGGAAACCGGCGTACTACATCCTGCTGATCAGCCACATCATCCTGGCCGCCGCCAACCTGCCGCTGGCGCTGGTGGCGCTGTGGAATGCCTGGAACGGCCTGAAGCGGGCCGGGAACCTGAACAACATCGACGCGCCCGCCGCCCTGCCCTACTTCAACAGGCACCGCGCCTGGGTGCGCTGGACCGTTCCGGTGTGGCTGTACGTCGCCATTACCGGCTGGATCATCTACCTGGTGCTGGGCCAGTGGGGCGAGCTGGTCACCGGCTAGCCTGCCTGACGCTGAAGGACATACGAAAGCGCCGCCCTCTTCCCGGTTCATCAGGAGGAGAGCGGCGCCGTTCACGACAGGGCAGTTCAGGCCTTGGGCGGAAACGCCAGATGCCCCTCGAAGTGCCAGCCGCTGAACTTGTAAGGCTTCTTCTCGATCAGCGTGCCGCGCATGATGCCGTGCTGGGTGTTGACCTGCACGTCGCAGCGGCCCTTGCCCTGGCAGTTTTTCTGCAAGGCCTCGATATCGCTTTCCAGCGTCCCGGCGGGCAGCGTCTTGCCCTCGGCATAGATCGCCAGCTTCTTGTTCGGCTGCACCACATATTTCCCTTCCAGAATCAGCATCCCTTCAGAATACGGGACAACTCTGAAAAAGAATGTTCCCAGGCCGCCCCCCGGACGGGTCACGAGAGACAGGCGGTGGCTCCACCGCTGGTGGCCGCCGTCCAGTTTTGAGCGGGCGAGGAGCGCCATGTCACTTCAGCAGTGGCACTCAGACAGCCGCGGACTGCGGGCCTAAACTGCGCGGGTGAATTCCACGCCCGAAGCCCAGACCACGGCAGGCCGGGATGTGCTGCGCCTGCCGGAATTCCGCGCCATGCTGCTGGCGGCCGTGACCAGCACGCTGGCCAGCCGCGCCGTGGCCCTGACAGTGGCCTACCAGCTGTATCAGATCACCAAAAACCCGCTGACGCTGGGCATCCTGGGGCTGGTGGAGGCGATTCCGGCCCTGAGCCTGGCGCTGTTCGGCGGCGTGGTCGCGGACCGCAATGACCGCCGCCGCATCCTGCTGATGACCATCAGCGTGGAGGTGGTGTGCGCCCTGCTGTTCGCGCTGTACGCGCCGCACGCCACGGTGGGAGGCATCGTCCCGATTCTGGCCCTGATCTTCACGTTGGGGGTGGCGCGGGGGTTTTCCGATCCGGCGCTGCCCGCCTTTCAGGCCCAGGTGGTCCCGCGCGAGCTGCTGCTGCGGGCCTCGGCGTGGCGCTCCAGCGCGGGGCAGGCGGCGGCCATCACCGGCCCGGCGCTGGGCGGGGTGCTGTACGCCTCGGTGGGAGCGGCGGGCGCCTACGGCGTGGCCTGCGCGCTGCTGCTGGTGTCGCTGGCGTGCGTGGCCTACGTGAAACCCAAGCCGAAACCACGCTTCATCCCCGGCGAACCCCTGTGGCAGAGCATCAAGGAGGGGCTGGCTTTCGTGGTGGGGCGGCAGGTGCTGGTGGGCAGCATGGCGCTGGATCTGTTCAGCGTGCTGTTCGGCGGGGCGGTGGCGCTGCTCCCTATCTTCGCCTCCGACATCCTGCGGGTGGGGCCGATTGGCCTGAGCGTGCTGGTGGCCGCCCCGAGCGTGGGGGCGCTGGGGGTCATGCTGTACGCCACCCGCCATCCGCCGGGCCGCAACGCCGGACGCACGCTGCTGGTGGCGGTGGCGGGTTTCGGCGTCAGCATCATCACTTTCGGGCTGTCCCACAACTTCTACCTGAGCGTCGCCGCGCTGATCGCCACCGGCCTGTTCGACGGCATCAGCATGGTCATCCGCAGCGCCACCCTGCAGCTCAAGGCGCCGGACCACATGCGCGGACGGGTCAATTCGGTCAGCGGCATGTTCATCGGCGCGAGCAACGAGCTGGGCGCTTTCGAGAGCGGCGTGGCGGCCAGCCTGCTGGGCACCGCCCGCAGCGTGTGGCTGGGCGGCATCGTGACCCTGATCGTGGTGGGCGTGACCGCGTACCTGGCCCCCGAACTGCGCGCCATGAATCTGGACGACATCGAGGATGACCTGCCGCACGACCTGACCGAATCGGGCGTGACGGTTCTCAAAGCCCCGGCAGACGCCGCGCCGCGCCTCTAAGGCACAAAGCCCACGCCGCGTCCAGGCCGCATCTGGCAACCCGCAGCTGGCCCTTAGCGCCGCCAGCGCGGGCCGTCCTTGGTGTCCTCCACCGTCACGCCCACCCCGGTCAGGGTGTCGCGCAGTTCGTCCGACTCGGCGTACTGCTTGTTCAGTCGGTAGTTCTGACGGGCCTTCAGGACCAGTTCCATCAGGGTGTCCACCACCTGCGAGTCGTCCTCCCGCTCGGCACTGCCTCCGGCAAACAGGCCCAGCACGCCGCCGCCCAGGGTGCGGAAGGCGCCCCGCGCCCGAGTCAGCGTGGCCCGGCCCACCTTGCCCGCCGCCAGCGCCGCGTTCACGTCACCGCTCAGGCCGAATAGGGCCGCCACCGCCTTGGGCGTGTTGAAGTCGTCGCGCATGGCGGCCTCGAAGGCCTGAACGTGCTTCTCGATCTTGCCCTCCAGCGCGGCGTCGCTCCCGTCCGGCGCATCGGCCAGCCGACGTTCGATCTCGTGCAGGGTTTCGGTCAGCCGGCGATAGCCGTTCCTGGCCGCCTCAAAGGCAGCATCGGAAAACTCGGTGATGGAGCGGTAGTGGCTGCCCACCAGCAGGAAGCGCACCACCATCGGGTCATGGCGCTTCAGGACGTCCTCGATGGTGGTGAAGTTGCCCTTACTCTTGCTCATCTTCTCGCCGCCGATGGTCAGCATGTTGTTGTGCATCCAGTAGCGGGCGAAGGCGTGGCCCGCCGCCTCGGCCTGCGCGATCTCGGCCTCGTGGTGCGGGAATTCCAGGTCCAGGCCGCCGCCGTGGATGTCGAAGCCCTCGCCCAGGTACTTGAGGCTCATGGCCGAGCATTCGATGTGCCAGCCCGGAAAGCCCTCGCCCCACGGCGACGGCCAGCGCATGATGTGCCCCCCCTCCGCCCGCTTCCACAGCGCGAAGTCGCGGGCGTCGCGCTTGTCGCCGCGCACGGCCTCGCGGGTGCCTTCCTCCTGATCGTCGAGTCTGCGGCCCGACAGCTTGCCGTACTCGGGCCAGCTTCGCACGTCGAAGTACACGCTGCCGCCGGATTCGTAGGCGTGGCCGCGTTCGATCAGTTCCTCGATCAGCGCGATCTGCTCGGTGATGTGGCCGGTGGCGCGCGGGTTGATGCTGGGGCGCAGCACGTTCAGGGCGGCCATGTCGTCCATGAAGGACCAGAAGTACTTGTCGGCCACTTCCATCGGCTCCAGACGCTCCAGCGCGGCGCGCTTGGCGATCTTGTCCTCGCCGTCGTCGCTGTCGTCCTGCAGGTGGCCCACGTCGGTGATGTTCGCCACGTAGCGCACCGCGTAGCCGAAGTGCATGAAGGCGCGACGAATCACATCGAAGGCCACCTCCTTCTTGGCGTGGCCCAGGTGGGCGTCGCTGTACACGGTCGGCCCGCACAGGTACATGCCGACGTGCCCCGGCGTGGTGGGGGTAAACGGCACCTTGCGGCGCTGCATGGTGTCGTACAGGACGATGTTCGAATCCGGCTGGGCGGTGGTGGTCACGGGCGGCTCCTTGAGGGGCTGAAAGTTGGAGAAGGCAAGAAAAAGCCGCGCCTCAACAGCAATGTCAGGGCGCGGACGGCAGACAGGCGCTGCTTTACCGCAAACAGGGGCAACACACGGTCTTCATGGGCAGGAGTTTAGCAGATCGGCCGGGCACGCAGGGGAAAGGCGCACGCTTTGGATGTGAACCCTCGCCGGTCACCCGCGTCCCGCCTCGGCCGCCTCCGGTTCAATCCAGCTCCAAGTAAATCGCCTTCAGGTACTCGGCCTCGGCAAAGCTGGCGTGGTGGTCCGGGGCGTGGCGAGTGGTCGCAAGTTCCTTCCATTTCCGCCCACTGGCCGTGGCCGCCCCGCGCACCGCGTTCCAGAACTCCTCGGCACTGACATGGGCCGAGCACGAGGCGCTCAGCAGAATGCCGCCGGGGGCCAGTCGGGCGATGCCGTCCGCCGCCAGCCGTCCGTAGGCGCGGATGGCCCCGGCCCGCTCGGTTTCGCGGCGGGCCAGAGACGGCGGATCAAGAACGACCAGATCAAAGCTGCGGCGCGTTTGCGAGAGCCAGTCGAAGACATCGGCCTGCACCGTTTCGTGCGGGGTGGTCAGGGCCGGATTCAGGGCGAAGTTGCGCTCCGCTCCGGCCAGCGCGTGCGGGCTGAGGTCCAGACTGACCACCCCGGCCGCCCCGCCCCGCGCCGCGTACAGCGAGAAGCCGCCCGAAAAGGAAAAGGCATTCAGCACCCGCCTGCCCTTTGACAGCCCCTCCACCCGGCGCCGGTTCTCGCGCTGGTCCAGAAAGAAGCCGGTCTTCTGGCCGCGCAGCACGTCGGCCTCGAAGGCTAAACCGGATTCGTGGAACACGACGGGATTCTGGGGCAGGTCACCTGCCAGAACCTGCCCGTCGGCCAGGCCTGCGGCTGCCGCCAGTGTCTGGATATTGCGGCTGAGGCGCAGCACCATCGCAAAGTCGGGGAAGCGTTCCGAGAGAAGGCCCAGCATTCGCTCCAGATGGGGAAACCACGCCGCCGTGTAGACCTTCAACACCAGCACACCCGCGTAACGGTCCACCACCAAACCGCCAAAGCCGTCGGACTCGCCGTTCAGGAGGCGGTGGCCGTCCGTATCGCCTTCGCCGCCCACCGGGCCGAACAGCGGCTCACGCCTCAGCAGGGCCGCGTCCAGATGGGCGGCCCACCACGCGTCGTCCAGGGTGAGCGGTGGCCCGGCATGCAGCACGCGCACTCTCAGCGGCGAGTGCGGATCGTACAGGCCAATGGCCAGAAAGCGGTCGCGGCGGTCGTAGATCACTGCCAGCTCCCCGGCCTCGCCTTTCCTGTTCTGCTCGCGCACGCTGGATTCGTAGACCCAGGGATGCCCGGCGCGCACGTAACCTTCCGCCGCCGCCGTGACGCGCAGGCGCAGGCGGGGGCGGGCGGGGGCAGGGGCCGACATGGGCGGAGGCTAGCAGATGGGGCGCGGGGCTGTGGGCGGGCGCGTCCCGGCCCCCGCGTCCTACACTGCGGGGCGCATGGCCGATCTAGCCGAAGGATTCCGCACCATTCTCTCGGGCGACTATCCGCGCCTGCTGCTGTCGGGGCTGGGCCTCACGCTGGCGGTCAGCCTGTGCGCGCTGGGCGTGTCGGTGGTGCTGGGCACGCTGCTGGGCATCGTGCGGGTGTTCCGGGTGCCGGGGCTGGGGCCGCTGGGCAACGCCTACGTGGAGGTGGTGCGCGGCATTCCGCTGATCGTGCTCCTGAGCGTGGTGTATTACGGCCTGCCCGCACTGGGCCTCACGCTGGACGGCTTTCCGGCGGCGGTGCTGGCGCTGGGCCTGTACTCGGCGGCGTATACCTCCGAAATCGTGCGGGGCGGGCTGAATAGCGTGCCGATGGGCCAGATCGAGGCGGGCCGCAGCCTGGGATTGAGCCGCGCGCAGGCCGTGCGCTTCGTGGTGCTGCCGCAGGCGTGGCGGGTGGCGCTGCCCGCACTGGGCAACGAGTTCGTCAGCCTGATCCTGGGCAGCAGCCTGGCCAGCGCCGTGACCCTGCAGGAACTGTTCGCGCAGGGCAAGTACATCACCGGGGTCACCTACCGCCAGTTCGAGGTCTACGCCGTGCTGGCGCTGGTATACTTTCTGCTGACCTTTACCCTGACCCGGCTGGTGCGCGCGCTGGAACGGCGGCTGGGGCGCGGGCAGATGGGCGTGGAACGGCGGGTGATCTAGGTGGGCGGTACGCAGTATGTAGGAGGCGGGAAAAAGCTCTTACCGCGCACCGCTTCCCGCGTCCTGCGACCGCAGCCCCTCCGCCCAAGCCAGCACCGCCGCGCTGGAATACGCTGCCAGTCCCTCACCCGCACGGTCGATGTTGCCGGTGAAACGTTCGTCGGCCACCCACATCTGCGCCAGCCCACGCATCATCTCTGGCGAGGCGTCGTAGTAGCGGGCCGAGATGTGGGCGCGGTGATCGGCGGCCACGGCTTTTGCCTGGGCAGAATGGGGCGGTGTGCCGGCACGCATCAGCGCCAGATAGCGGGCGTAGATGGCGTTCATCTCGGCTTTGACGGTCTCCCAGTCGGCCCTGGTGTACCGGCTGGTGCGCCGGGCGCTCTGCTGGTAGGCGTCGGTGTCGCCCCAGCGTTCCTGGGCCTCGGCCTCGTGTTCGGCGGGATCGAAGCCGTCGAAGATGTCTTTCAGTTCTGCGTTGGTCATAGTCGGAACTCCTTGGCCGCGTTCGGCGGCCCGTAGGTAGACCAGGGCGGCGTCCAGCGTGGTCTGCGTGCGGCGCTGCTTTTCTTGCAGGAGGGCCACCTGGGTTCGCAAGGCCGCCACTTCGCCACCGGGCGGGGCGTCCAGCACGCGCGCAATCTCGGCCAGCGGAAAGCCCAACTCGCGGTAGCTCAGCACGCGCCACAGCCGCGCCAGATCGGCCGGGGTGTACAGGCGGTAACCCGCCTCCGTCCGCGCGCCGGGCCGCAGCAGCCCGATGTCGTCGTAGTGGTGCAGCGTGCGGACGCTCAGGCGGGTCAGCAGCGCCACCTCGCCTACCGTCCAGGTCTGCTCTGCGGTCGCGCCTGTGGCCTCCATGCCCAGCAGCGTAAGGGCTGACGCGACGTGAGGGTCAAGGGAGCAGAATACGGGGGTGCCACGCCGCCTGACCGTGACCGCCCCGCATGAATTCTGCTGGGAAGAGGTGACGCTGCCGCCGCCCGGTTCCGGCGAAGTCCGCGTGCGAACGATCCTGAGCGCCATCAGCGTGGCCTCGGAGTTGAGCGTGGCGCGGGATGGGCCGTTCCCCAGTCGGCTGGGCTATCAGACGCTGGGCGTGGTGACAGAGGTAGAGGCGGATGTGGGGTTAGCGGTGGGCGTGCGGGTCATCACCACCCTGGGCCATGCCAGCACAGGCATTCACCAGGCCGGGAGGGTGGTTCCCGTTCCAGACCACATTCCAGATCGGCAGGCGCTGGCCGTCATTCTGGGTGAGGAGACCCACAAGGGCATTCGCAGGGTTACGCCGCAGCCCGGCGAGCGTGTGCTGGTGGCCGGAGCGGGCCTGCTGGGTCTGCTGAGCGTGTTCAACCTGACCCGGCGCGGCGTGCGGAACGTGACGGTGCTGGAACCGGACACCCAGCGGCGCGAATTGGCCCTGGCCTTCGGCGCGGCGGCAGCCTCCACACCGGGCCACCTCCCACACGACGCCTACGACGTGGGGCTGGAATGCAGCGCGGCCCCGCACGGCTTCGCGGAACTGCTCGCGCATCTTCGCCCCGGCGGACGCTGCTGCGTACTCAGCGACGGCAACTGGGGGGCGCCCACGTTGCCGCCCGCCTTCCATGCCCGCGAACTGAGCGTCGTGGCCTCGGGCGACGGCGAGGATTACGCGGCCTACGCAGCTTGGCTGTGGCAAAACACCGATCCAGTGCTGGAGCGTCTATGGTCAGAGACCATCCGGCCAGACGCGCTGCCCATCACTTTCGCCCGCCTGCGACATTTCCCGCGTCCGGTGTCGGTGGTGGTGGAGTGGACGGCCTGACGCGCACCCTTCAGTCCAGCTTGAAGGCCGCCGCGTCCTCGGGGGGCAGGCTCAGGTGCAGGAAGCCGTTGCTGACGCGAATCTTGGCGTTCTGCCCGGCGAACAGCGTCGGGATGACTGCGCCCGGCGCGGCGCTCAGGCCCAGGCTGCTCAGCCGGACCGAATAGCTGCGCCGCTCCTTGCCGCCGTGCCACGCCACCAGCACCCGCTGGCCATCGTGTTCGCGCGTGAACAGCAGCAGCCGGTCCGCGAGACTCTGCGGCGTCCTGAGCAGCGCCAGCGTGCCCCGGCTCAGGGCCACATTGGCCTGCCGGACCGCGATGGCATTCTGGGCCACCCCGAACACACTCTTCTCCTGGGGTGTCCACTTTTCCTCGAAACGCATGTCGCGGCGGTTGTCGGGGTCCGCGCCGCCGCGCATGGCGATCTCGGTGCCCTGCCAGATGACGGGCACGCCGCGCAGGGTCATCAGGGCGCGCAACCCATATTTGGTGCGCGCCTGCCCCACGTCCTCGAACAGCGAGCCCTGGGCGAAACGCGGCACGTCGTGGTTGTCCAGAAACAGCGCCACCTCACCGGGGCGCGGCAGTTCTCCCTGGCGCGACAGCACGGCAGCCACGCTGTCCAGCCCCTGCCCCGACATGATGCTGCCCTTCATGGCCGCCTGCAGGCTGAACAGAAACAGGCTGTCGAAGCCCCGGCGCTGCCACTCGGCCACCGTGCCCGTGTCGGCGTTGTACCACTCGCCCAGCGTCCAGATCCCGGCGGCGCGGTCATCGGCCAGCAAGTCGCCCAGGAACATGCCGTCCACATTCTTGATGGCGTCGTAACGGAAACCCTGCACCCCCTGATCGCGCCAGAACTGGGCGTTGCCCAGCAGCAGGTCCCGCACCTCGGGATTGCCCTGCTTCAGGTCCGGCAGTCCCGCCAGCGGGCAATCGCTGTCCTTCTGGCGCGAGGCGTCGCACTCGGCCTTGCCGTTGAACCACGCCGGATGTTCTCTGACGGCGGGGGCCAGATACCCGTAGTGGTTGATCACCTGATCCAGCACCACCCGCATGCCGGCCCCCTGTGCCGCCTGGACCAGCCCCCCGAAATCGGCCAGCGTTCCGAAGTGTGGGTCCACCTTGCGGAAATCGGCGGGCCAGTACCCGTGATAGGGCGAGGTATCGAAGGAATTCTGTGTCTGTTGCTGGTAGACCGGGGTCAGCCACACGGCGGTGGCCCCCAGCCGCTTGATATACGGCAGTTTCTGGGTCAGCCCGACCAGATCGCCGCCGTGCCACGCGCGCGGGTCAGCCTTGTTGACGCCTGCGTTGTTGGCCGCGTTGCCATCGAAGAAACGGTCTGGCATGACCTGATACATGACCTGCCCCTCGAACGAGGACAGGGGCAGGCCGCCCTGGGCCGCCGCGCCTGCTGCGCCGAGGAGCAGGCCAAGGAGAATGGTTTTCCGCATGGGGCATGTTAGTCCGGCGATGCCGGCGGATGGGAAGGGCGGGGGGAAGCAATGGGGGTATGGCTCCCCCATTGCCCCCTCGCCCGCATTCAGAGCGCTGCCGCCCTCAGCGCGTCCGCTCGCCGTCCACCAAGCGCCAGATTCCGTAAGGGTTGGCCTCCTGCAGTTCGGGGGGCAGGGCGCGGTCCGGGAAGTCCTGGTACGCGCGCAGGCGGGCAAAGCGCGTGATGGCGCGGCTGCCCACGCTGGTGCTGGCACCGCCGTCGCTAGTGGCCGGGAAGGGGCCGCCGTGAACCATCGCGTGGCCCACTTCTACCCCGGTGGGAAAGCCGTTCAACACCAGCCGCCCGGCCCGCGTGCCCATGACGTGCAGCAGGTCCGCCAGCCCGTCCAGCTCGGCGTCGGTGGCGTGCAGGGTGGCGGTCAGCTGGCCTTCCAGTCCCGCCAGAAGGGGCGTGACCTCTTCCAGCCGGTCATAGCGCACCGCCACGCTGAGGGGACCGAAGACCTCATCGGCCAGCTCAGGGGTGAATTGAGCGATGGGGACACTAAGCAACTGGGGCTGCGCGCCGCTGTCCGGCTTCGCACCCTGGGTCAGAGGCTGCACGCCCGCCGCCTTGAGATGTCCCGCCGCCCCTTTCTGGAAGGCGTTCAGGATGCCGCCCGTGAGCAGCGTGCAGGCTGGAGTCGCGTCCAGTTTGGCGGCGACATCGTTCAAGAACGCATCCCCCGCCTCCCCCACCGGCACGAACAGCAGCCCCGGCTGGGTGCACAGCTGCCCACCCGAGCCGCTGATGCTGGCGGCCAGCCCTTTCGCCAGGGCCGCGCCGTTCGCCTCCAGCGCCGCTGCCGTAAAGACGCTGGGATTGACGCTGCTCATCTCGGCGTAGACGGGGATGGGCACCTCACGCGCCTGGGCGGCGGCCACCAGCGCCAGGCCCCCCGCCCGCGAGCCGGTAAAGCCTACGGCGTGGATGTCGGGGTGCTGGACGAGTTGCACGCCCAGCTCGTGGCCGTCCTCGTAGACGATGCCGAAAACGCCTGCCGGGAGGCCGCACTGCTGCGCCGCCGCCCGGATCGCTTCTGCGGCCAGCTTGGACGTGGCCGGGTGTGCCGGGTGCGCCTTGACCACCACCGGGCAACCCGCCGCCAGCGCGGAGGCGGTGTCACCCCCCGCCACGCTGAAGGCCAGCGGAAAATTGCTGGCCCCGAACACGGCCACCGGCCCCAGCGGCACGCGCAGGCTGCGGACATCGGGTTTGGGCGGCTTGCGGGCCGGGTCAGCGTGGTCAATGCGGGCGTCCACCCACGAGCCGTCCGCCGCCACCCCCGCGAACAGGCGAAGCTGGTTGGCGGTGCGGCCCACCTCGCCGCGCAGACGGGGTTCGGGCAGGCCCGCCTCGGCCATCGCCGCCTCGACGAAGGCGTCGGCCCGCGCCTCGATGGCGGCGGCGGCGGCGTTCAGGAAGTCGGCGCGTTGGGTGGGCGTGCTGGCCGCAAAGGCCCGCGCTGCCCCCCTAGCCGCCGCCACCAGTGCCTCCATTTCCTGCGGTGTGGTCACCGGAAAAGCTGGGGCCAGCGGCTGCCCCGTCGCCGGGTTCGTCGCCTGGAAGGTGCGGGCGGTCATGCGCCCACCCCAACCGGCACGCGCCCGGACGCGGCCTCGATCACGGCGCGGGCCTCGGCCTTCTCGGCGTCGGTGAGTTCCAGCCGGGGGGCGCGGACGCGGGCGCTGCCGTGCCCGGTTTCCTCCTGCACGAACTTGATCAGCTGCACGAACTTGTTCACCACGTCCAGGCGCAGCAGAGGCAGGAACCAGCGGTACAGCTCCGCCGCCTCCATCGCCCTGCCATCGCGGGCCAGCTCGAACAGGCGCACGCTCTCGGCGGGGTAGGCGTTGATCAGGCCCGCGATCCAGCCGGTGGCCCCCGCCGCCACCCCCTCCACGATGGCGTCGTCCAGCCCCACCAGAATGTCCACCGATTCCGGCAGAATGGCGCGCAGGGCGGTCACGCGGCGCACGTCCCCACTGGACTCCTTGACGCCGCGCAGGTTGGCGTGTTCCCCGGCCAGCTCGGCAATCTGGGGGGCCAGGAAGTCGGTGCGGTACGCGCCGGGGTTGTTGTAGAGGATCACCGGCAGCTCGGTGGCCGCCACCAGCGCAGCCATGTGCGCCTTCATCTCGCGCCAGTCGCTGGTGTACACGTAGGGCGGCAGCGCCATCAGGCCGCCGCAGCCCACGTCCCGCGCCGCCTGGGCCAGCCGCACTCCGCCTGCCGTGCTGAGGCTGGCGATGCCGGGAATCACCGGCTTGCCGTCCAGCGCGTCCACCAGGGTTTCCAGCACCGCCATCTTTTCGTCGTGCTCCAGCGTGTTGGTCTCGCCCAGCGAACCCAGCGGAATCATGCCGTCGCAGCCGGCGGCCATCATCCAGCGGGCGTGCTCGCGCAGGAAGCCGTGATCCACGCTGCCGTCGGCATTGAAGGGGGTGGTGATGGCGGGGAACACGCCGCGGAAGGGGTGGGAGGGAGAAGTGGTCATGGTGAGGCTCCTTTGGGTGAGAGGCTGAGGGGTTCAGGCGTCGAAGACCATCCAGGTTTTACGGTGGGCTGAGGGTGGTGGGTTCGTCCAGCAACTGGGCCAGCGGCAGCGGCACCAGCGGGGCGCGCACGCCCTCAAAGCGCCAGCCATACAGGGTGTCGCACGCGGGGCCGCAGACCCGGCCCTGACAAGCGCCCATGCCGCAACGGGTCTGGAGTTTGGCCGCCGTCCAATCGGTGAACCCGCGCAAGTCGCCGTGCCGCACGTCCTCGCAGCGGCAGACGATGGTTTGGGGGGACGGCATGGGCAAAAGGGCCGGGCGCAGGGCGAAGGAGCGCTCCAGCGTGATCTGGAAGCGGCGCTGAATCTCGGCGCGGCGCGGCGCATCGTGCAGACGCTCGATCTGACCGCTGGCGGCGCACCCGGCCACGAAGCCTTCCAGCAAGGCGCCGTCCACGCCGCCGATGCCGCAGACCTCTCCAGCGGCGTAGACACCGGACACGCCCGTCGCCTGCCACGCATTGACCCGCACCGCGCCCACGTCATCCAGGGGGCAGCCCAGCAGCGCCGCCACGCGGGTGTCCGGCACCAGCCCGAAGCCGACGGCCAGGTAATCGCAGTCCAGCGTGAGTTCGCGCCGCCCGCGCCGCAGGGTGACGCTCTGGAGCTGATCGGCACCACTGGCCCGCACCACGGCGCAGTCGGCCCAGTACGGCACGCCCAGCAGTCCAGCGGCCAGGGCCAGCGCCTCGCGGGATTTGCCGGGCAGCCGCGCCGCCGCCATGCCGAAGGCAGCCACACCCGGCCACCCCGCCTGCTCCGCCACCGCGAGCACCCGCGCCCCTTTCTGCCGCAGCCCCGCCGCCACCGCCAGCAGCAGCGGCCCCGAGCCGGCCACCACCACCCGCTGGCCGCGCACGTCCAGGCCGCTCTTGCTCATGGCCTGGAGGCCGCCCGCGCCGACGACGCCGGGCAGCGTCCAGCCGTCGAAGGGCAGAAAGCGTTCGGTGGCCCCGGTGGCGAGAATCACCCGTTCGGCCTGAATCTGGCGCAGTCCAGCCGCCGTGGTCCCAGCCGCTGTGGTCACTGTCAGCGTATGCGCCTGCCCCCCGGCCTCCGCCGCAATGATCTCCGCGCCGCTCAGCACGGTGATTCCGGAATGGGAGGCCACGTCGCGCAGCAGTTCGCCCGCCGCCCCTTGCTGACCCGCTGCCGCGCCGCGCCAGATTTGACCGCCCGGCGTGGGCTGCGCGTCCAGCAGCAGCACGCGCAAGCCACCCTCGGCAGCCGTCCGCGCGGCCATCAGTCCGGCGGGGCCAGCGCCCACCACCACAGCGGCCCAGGGCTCAGGCTTCACGGGTCACCGCCAGCAGTCGCCGCACGTCCTGGCCGTCGCGCACGGGGGTCAGGCAGGTTCGCACGGTCTGGCCGTCCACCACGGCGCGGCACTCGGAGCAACTGCCCATACCGCACAACGCCCCGCGACTTTCGCCGCCGAGGCTGCGGCGCAGCGGCGAGAGGCCCGCATTCTGAAGGGCCGCCAGCACGGTGGTTCCAGCCGGAGCCGTCACCCGCATCCCGTCCAGCGTCAGCTCAGGCATGGACGGCCTCCGGCAGGCGGGCGAAGCGGGCCGGCGAGAAGTCGTGCGCCAGCAGTTCGGAGCACCCTCCAAACAGCCCCGCGGCCAGCACCTCCGCCGTGCCCAGCGCGGTGGTGATGCCCAGCCCCTCATGCCCCGTCGCCAGGAACACGCCGTCCAGATCAGGGTGCGGCCCGATCAGCGGCAGGTGATCCGGGCTGGCACAGCGTTGTCCCGTCCAGACCCGCAGCGCGGAGGTCTGCGCCAGCGCAGGCAGAAATTCGGCGGCGCGGCGCAGCATCCGGCGCAGCAGCGGCCAGTCGATGTCACGGTCTGGACGCTCGAACTGGCGGCTGGAGCCGACGAGCAGTTGCCCGGTGGGACGCGGCTGCACGTTGAAGGCCACACTGTCCCCGTCGCCGCCGTGGGCACTTTTCAGGTAGCCGAGTTCCACAAGCTGGTGGTTGACCCTGGGGGCGCCGCGTTCGGTGATCAGCAGGTGGCCCTTGCGCTGCCGCAGGGGCAAGTCGGGCAGCAAGTCCACCGCCCCGATGCCGTTCGCCACCACCACCACGTCGGCGTACAGGCTTTCGCCGCTCGCCAGCCTGACCCCACCCTCGATCAATGCCGTGACCGCCTCGCGCCGCACGGTGGCGCCCGCCCTCTCCAGCAAGAACTGAGCGGCCACCGGGGCATACACCACGCCGTCGCCCGGCACGCGCAGGGCGCCGGCCAGTCCGGGGCGCAACCCCGGTTCGGCGCGGGCCAGTTGGGCGGCGTCCAGCAGCGTCGCCTCGCGGCCCACCGCCAGATACGCCTGCCGTTTGGGTTCCACCGCCGCCAGTTCCTCGTCGTCGCTCGCCACCCACAGCGTGCCGCACGCCCGGGAGTCGGCCTGGGGGGGCAGGGCCGGGGCCAGCGCCTCCCACAGTTCCAGGCTGCGGGAGGTCAGGGCCAGTTGCGCGGGGCTGTCGTCCATGACCACCAGATGGCCCATGCCCGCCGCCGTCGCGCCGCCGCCCACTGGCCCCGGCTCCAGCACCGTGACCCGCGCGCCGCGCCGCGCCAGGGCGTGCGCGCAGGCCGCGCCCACCATGCCGCCGCCGATGACGATGGCGTTCATTGCACCTCCACACCGATGCCCCACGCGAAGGGATCGCCCGGCTGCACGATCAGTTCGCCCTGCGCGGTGACGAACGCCTGCCCGGTGATCACAGGCTGAACCTGACCGTCGTTCAGCGAATACACGCCTTCAAAGACGCTGCCGATCACGCTTTCCTGCCGCCAGACCTCGCCGGGGCGCAACCCGCCGTCCGCCGCCAGACACGCCAGCTTGGCGCTGGTGCCGGTGCCACAGGGACTGCGGTCATACGCGCCGCCGGGACACATCACGAAGTTGCGGTGGACGCCGCCCCCGTTCCGGTTGTGCACTGTGCTGAACAGTTCGATGTGGTCGATCTCCGCGCCGTCCTTTCCGGTGACGCCCGCCTCCTGCAAGGCCCGGCGAATCCGCAACGTCTCGTCGGTCAGGGCCGGAATGTCGTCGAGGGTCAGCGCCCGCTCGCCCACGTCCACCAGATAGAACCAGTTGCCGCCCCAGGCCACGTCGCCGCGCACCTCGCCCAGCCCGTCCACCGTGACGGCGACATCCTTGAGATGGCGATACGCGGGCACGTTCGCCACGCTGACGCGGCCATCCTCGTGCAACGTCGCCGTGACCACGCCCACCGGGGTCTCGATCCGGTGCTCGCCGGGGCCGATGCGCCCCAGGTACGCCAGCGTCGTGACCACGCCCATCGTGCCGTGACCGCACATGCCCAGCGGCCCGGCGTTGTTGAAGTAGATGACGCCCGTGACGCAATCCGGCGACTTGGGTGGCACCAGCAGGGCACTGACCAAGACATCATTGCCGCGCGGCTCCAGATTGACCAGGGTGCGCCAGCGGTCAAAGTCGCGGCTCAAGGCCTCACGCTGCTGCGCCAGGGTTTCGCCCGGCAATTCCGGAAAGCCGTCCAGCACCACGCGCGTCGGCTCGCCCGCCGAATGGGAATCCACGAAGCGGAGGCGGTGCAGAACCTGGGCGGCGGGCGACATGCCTCACGGTACGCCCCCGGCGGGCCGCCTGTCTTGGCGAAACCCGCAGGCCGAGCTGCCGAATCCGGCACAATGGGGCATGCCTGCGCCCTCCGCCTTTCCCACGGGTACAAAGCGGCATCAGGCGCTGCCAGAGGCCGTCCGGCGGCTGGGCCTGGACGCGCTGCTGGACGTGCTGGACTATCTACCGGACACCGTGGTCTTCGTGAAAGATGCACAGGGCCGTTACCTGTACGCCAACCGCACGCTGCTGGAGCGCCTGGGCCGGCCCAGCGTTGCGGGATTGCGGGCCGACGAGGTCTTTCCGGCGTCGCTGGGGGCCGCCTACACCCAGCAGGACACCGCTGTTCTGGGGGGCCGCACGCTGACCGAACACCTGGAACTGCACCTGTACCCCGGCGGCGCGGCGGGCTGGTGCCTCACCACCAAACGCACGCTGATTGAGGCGCAGGCGCCGGTGGGCCTGCTGGGCCTGTCGCGCGATCTTCACCTGCCGCGCTCTCACGCCTCCGCCCGTGGGCTGGCCGCCGCCACCGCCCGGATAGAGGCCGAGTACGCCGCGCCGCCCACCGTGCCGGAACTGGCCCGGAGCGCGGGCCTGAGCGTCAGCACCTTCGAGCGCCAGATCCGGCGGGTGTACGGCCTGACGCCCACGCAGTTGCTGACGCGCACGCGCATTGGGGCAGCCACGGCGCTGCTGGCGCAGACCGGATTGTCGGTGGCGCAGATTGCCGTCGAGTGCGGCTACTTTGACCACAGCGCCTTCACCCGCGCGTTCAAGGGCGCAGTGGGCCTGACACCCAGCGGGTACCGGGCATTTATCCGGGGCGAGGGGTGAGGGTCATGTCAGACGCTAGTTTCTAGACTGCGTGTCCATGATCATCAAAGAGCTGGAGACGCAGAACCATACCGATCCGCTGCGCCGCGCGGGGTACGAGGCCGAGCGGCAGATGGCCCATTACCTGAAGCGGGCCTTTGGCGAAGACCCGAACAAACTTGTCCTGAACAATCTGCGCGTGGAGCGTGGGGGCGAGGTGGCCCAGATCGATCACCTGATCGTGCTGCGTTTTGGACTGGTGGTGGTGGAAAGCAAGAGCGTCGCCGGGCAGATCAGCGTGAACGAACAGGGCGAGTGGACGCGCTGGTGGAACCGTCAGGGCCGGGGCATGCCGTCGCCTGTGCTTCAGGGACGCAGACAGCTTGAGCTGCTGTGCGCCCTGCTGGACGAGCACACCGCCGAGCTGCTGGACAGGGGTCTGTTCGGCCTGAAGCAGCGGACCTTCGGTGCCATGCGGCGCGAGGTGCTGGTGGCGATCTCTGACGGTGGGCGGATCAACCGCAAGACCGAGGTCCCAGAGGTGGTGAAGGCCGATCAGGTGCCCGAGCGGGTACAGAACTCTGTCAATCAGCTGCGTGGAAGCCTCACGGCTTTCGCTTTCAGCGACACCGAGATGACCCGCATCTGCGCCTTTCTGCGGAACAGGCATGTCCCGGCCAGAGACGTTCAAGCTGATACGGCGTCAGCGCCGGCAGTTCCCCATCCCGCCCCGCCCAGAGGACTCACCGGGGTGACCTTCCCTCCCCACTGCGTGCCTGTTGCTGCACCTGCCCTTCCTACTGCTGTGCACACACCCACCTGTCGCCAGTGCGGGTCCGACCAGCTTTCCATTCAGTACGGCAAGAATTACTACTTCAAGTGCACAGTCTGCAGCGGCAACACCCCCGCCAGGCCCATCTGCCCCACCTGCCAACAACCCGCCCGCCTGAGCAAAAGCGGCGCAGCGTTCACGGCGGCGTGTGCTGGTGGACATCAGTGGTCGTACTGGACCAATCCCTGAGCTATCGCCGCCGCAACGCGTTCAGAACCCCCGCCGCGATCTCCTCGACGCTGGTACTGGTGGTGTCGCGCACCGGCAGGCCCACGCGCTGAAACAGCCGTTCGGCACGGCGCACTTCGAATTCGCACTGTTCGGGGCTGGCGTAGCGGCTGCCTGCCTTGCGCTGGGTGCGGATGGCGTGCAGCCTTCGCGGGTCGATGGTCAGGCCGTACAGCTTGTCGCGGTGCTTCTCCAGCGGCAGGGGCAGGCTGTCGCGCTCGAAGTCGTCCTCGGCCAGCGGGTAATTGCTGGCGCGGACCCCGTGCTGCAACGCCAGAAACAGGCTGGTGGGGGTTTTGCCCACCCGGCTGACGCCCACCAGAATCACATCGGCCAGCCCGTACTGCCGGTCGCCGACGCCGTCGTCGGTGGCCAGCGCAAAGTCCAGCGCCTCCATGCGCCCCAGGTACGCGCCGGTGTCGTGCATGTCGTGATAGCCGCCCACCGTGCGCGCCGCCGGTTGCCCCAGCTCGTCCTCCAGCGCGTTGATGCCGGGGGTCAACAGGTCGAACAGGCGGGCGGGGGCGGCCTGCAACTCGGCCAGGACTTCAGGCTGGGTAATGGTGGTGAAGAGGATCGGGCGTTCCCCCGCCTCACTCAGCGCCGTGACCTCCTGCGCCACGGCGCGCGCCGCCGCCACGTCCGCCGTGAAGGGCCGGGCCACGTAGCGCAGCGGCTGCCCCGGAAAGTGAGACAGCAGCGCGCGGGCGATGTTGTCGGCGGTCAGGCCGGTGTGATCACTGACGATCAGCACCGGGCGGGGCGGCGGGGTGGACATGGCTCCAGGGTGACAGAAAGTGACGCACATGCCCCGTTCTTTAGAGCGGGGTCTAGCGACACCAGCCCGCTAAGGTGACGAAGCCGAGGCCCCTGGTTCTGTGCTAAGCTAAACGAGCAATGCCCCCGCGCTGTTCAAGCAGCCGGGAGCGTGGCGAAGCGGATTGAGGCCGCCTCACATGCAACAGAATACCACCGTGCGTGTATTTCGATACCGCCTGTACCCCACTAAACCTCAGGAGGCCGCCATGTTTGAGACATTGCGCCTCACCCGCACGCTGTACAACGCGGGCCTGGAACAGCGCCGGGAAGCCTACCGGAAGCACGGCAAGACCCTCTCGGCTTACGATCAGCAGCGCGAACTCACCGCCCTCAAGGAGGCTTGTCCAGAGTATGGCGGCGTCTACAGCCACGTTTTGCAGGACGTGTTTGACCGCCTGGACAGAGCGTATAAGGCGTTCTTTAGTCGCGTCAAGAAGGGCGCAAAGCGGGCAGGCTTCCCCCGTTTTAAACCCCGCCAAAGGTGGGATAGTTTCAAGTTCAAACAGTGCTGGAACAACAAAAAAGGCGACTGGACAGCCTGCGGCAAGCCCGTAGACGAGGGACGCCGTATCAACATCCCCAAGATCGGAGCCGTCAAGATCAAGCTGCACCGTCCGCTCGAAGGCAAGCCGAAGTCCCTCCAAATCGTGCTGGACGTCGATCAGTGGTACGCGGTCTACACCTGCGAAGTCCCACTTTCCCCGCTCCCGGCCACGTGTTGCAGCGTCGGGATTGACCTGGGAACGACGTGGTTCGCCGTCACCTCGGACGGGGAGTTCATCAAAAACCCGTGCCACCTGGGGCGCAGCTTGAAAAAGCTGCGCGTCCAGCAGCGCACCGTGGCCCGCCGCAAGAAAGGCGGCAAGCGTCGCCGTAAGGCCGTTCAGTCGGTCGCCAGAATACACCGCAAGGTCAGGCGGCAGCGCCTTGACTTTCAGCACAAGACGGCCCGGAAGCTGGTCGACGAACACGACGTCATCGCGCACGAAAACCTGCAAGTGGGCAGCATGGCCCAGAGCAACCTCGCCCGTTCCATCCTCGATGCAGGCTGGGCCGGATTTCTGTTTCAACTCTCCAGCAAGGCTGAAAGTGCTGGCCGGAGAGTCATCGCTGTAGACCCCCGCTACACGAGCCAACGGTGCAACGCCTGCGGTCATACGGGGAAGGAGAACCGTGTGAATCAAGCGAACTTCAGGTGCGTGCAGTGCGGTCACAGGGCGAATGCCGACCATAACGCGGCGAAGAACATTCTGGGACGGGCCGTCCCTTCAGCCCTCAACGGTAGCGGGGTATCGCATGCCGTGGTCTGAGAAGCCCCGTACTTCAGTACGGGGAGTGGTCACACGTTCATGGCCGGGTGTCTCCCTCAGCGGAACAGCCCGCGTCCTGAACCGCCAGACCCGCTAAACTGCGGGCGTTCCCCCAACACTAATCCGACTGCTTTCTACACGTTCTTCCCCACATCAACGGAGAAAACCCATGCAGATGACCAGAGCGTTCCAGACACTAAGGATGACCGACGTGGACACCGTGGGCGGCAAGAATGCCTCCATCGGCGAGATGATTCACGGGCTGGCCGGGGCCGGGGTCCGGGTGCCGGGGGGCTTTGCCACCACCGCCGACGCCTTCCGCGCCTTTCTGAGCGAGAACAGCATTGAGGAAAAGATCAACGCCCGCCTCTCGGCGCTGGACGTCAACGACGTGGTGGCGCTGGCGGCGGCGGGCAAGGAGATTCGCGGCTGGGTGGAAGGCGCGGCCCTGCCGAAAGCGCTGGAAGACGCCATTCGTGAGGGCTACGAGGGCATGGCCCACGAGTCCGGCGTGAGTGATCCCGACGTGGCCGTGCGCTCCAGCGCCACCGCCGAGGACCTCCCCGAGGCCAGCTTTGCCGGGCAGCAGGAGACTTTCCTCAACGTGCGCGGGATCGAGAGCGTGCTGCACCACGTCCGCCTCGTCTTTGCCAGTCTCTACAACGACCGCGCCATCAGCTACCGCGTCCATCACGATTTCGCGCACGCCGAGGTGGCGCTGTCCGCCGGGATTCAGCGCATGGTCCGCACCGATCTGGGCGTGTCGGGCGTGGCCTTTACCCTGGACACCGAGAGCGGCTACCGCGACGCCGTGCTGGTCACCGCCGCGTACGGCCTGGGCGAACTGGTGGTGCAGGGCGCGATCAACCCCGATGAATTCTTCGTCTACAAACCCGCGCTGAAGGCGGGCAAGCAGGCCGTGCTGCGCCGCACCCTGGGCAGCAAGGCCCGCAAGATGATCTACGCGGACGGCGGCGGCGTGGACAGCGTGGACGTCTCCCCCGAAGACGCGCAGCGCTTCTGCCTGTCCGACGATGACCTGACCGAACTGGCGCGGCAGTGCGTCGCCATCGAGGACCACTACGACCGCCCCATGGACATCGAGTGGGGCAAGGACGGGCGCGACGGCCTGATCTACATTCTGCAGGCCCGCCCCGAAACGGTGCAGAGCCGCAGCGGGCGCACGCTGGAGCGCTTCGAGATCGAGGGCGGCGGCACGGTCCTGATCGAAGGCCGCGCCGTGGGCAACCGCGTCGGCAGCGGCGTGGTACGCGTGGTGAGCGACATCTCGCAGATGGACAGCGTGCAGGACGGCGACGTGCTGGTGGCTGACATGACGGACCCCGACTGGGAACCGGTGATGAAACGCGCCAGCGCCATCGTGACCAACCGGGGCGGCCGCACCTGCCACGCCGCGATCATCGCCCGTGAGCTGGGCATTCCTGCCGTGGTGGGCAGCGGCAATGCCACCCGCGAGCTGAAAAGCGGGCAGACCGTCACGGTGTCGTGCGCCGAGGGCGACACCGGCTACGTCTACGAGGGCCAGCGTGACTTCAAGGTTCACCGCATCGAGCTGGACGCCATGCCCGACGTCCCCATGAAGATCATGATGAACGTGGCCTCGCCAGACCGCGCCTTCTCGTTCGCGGCGCTGCCCAACGAGGGCGTGGGGCTGGCCCGCGTGGAGTTCATCTGCTCGAACGTGATCGGCGTTCACCCGCGTGCCCTGCTGGATTACCCGGACGTCCCGCAGGACGTGAAGGCCGCCATCGACGAGCGCATCCGCGGCTACGCCTCGCCGCGCGATTTCTTCCGCGACAAGCTGATGGAAGGCGTGGCGAACATCGCCGCCGCGTTTGCGCCCAAACCGGTGATCGTGCGCCTGTCGGACTTCAAGAGCAACGAGTACGCCCACCTGATCGGCGGCGCGGCCTACGAGCCTCACGAGGAAAACCCGATGATCGGCTTCCGGGGGGCCAGCCGCTACCGCAGCCCCGACTTCGCCGCCGCCTTCGCGCTGGAATGCGACGCCATGCGGGCCGTGCGCGACGACATGGGCCTGACCAACGTGCAGATTATGATTCCTTTCGTCCGCACCGTGGGCGAGGCGAAAACCGTGCTGGAGATTCTGGAGAAGAACGGCCTCAAGCGCGGCGTCAATGACCTGAAGATCATCATGATGTGCGAGATTCCCAGCAACGCCATCCTGGCCGAGCAGTTCCTGGAACACTTCGACGGCTTTTCCATCGGCAGCAACGACCTGACCCAGCTCACGCTGGCGCTAGACCGTGACTCGGGCCTGGTGGCGGACCTGTTCGACGAGCAGGACCCGGCAGTGCTGGCGCTGATGGCGCAGGCGATTGCCGCAGCCAAGCGGGCGGGCAAGTACATCGGCATCTGCGGGCAGGGGCCGAGCGATCACCCGGCGCTGGCCCAGTGGCTGATGGACCAGGGCATCGACTCGGTGAGCCTGAACCCGGATTCGGTGCTGAGCACCTGGCTACATCTGGCGCAGGAGCCGGGAGAGACCGCCAGCGCCTGAGTGGAGTTGACGAGCAGGAAGAGAAAGGCGGGGAAGCAGAAGTTCAACTGCTTCCCCGCCTTTCAGCCGTACAGACGGCGGACTGATGCCTCCCCGTCAAACCTATACACCTGCCAGTTTCAGCGCATTTCCAAGAAGAGCGGCAACATAAAAGAAACGCAGCGCTGAGGCTGCGTTTCCGTGTGGTGGATCGTGTAGGAATCGAACCTACAACCCGCTGATTAAGAGTATCCAATCAAAAGTCAAGGCTGATTGGAGGTGGTAGGAGAAAGTACGTATAGGCGGCATATTTTCAAGTCGTAGCCCCGAAATCACCTGAGGCGATACGTACTCATCCGGGTCCGGTTGTTGCACAGATGTTGCACTCTACAAGCCTCTTCTCGCTCGACTTGCCGCCTGGCGGCACGCCCCACCGCAGTACTGGCGATCCTTATGGCCACGGTGCGGGTAAACTTTTTCACACCGGATACACTGGCGTAGCTCCGTAGCACCAGAAACATACTGCGCGAAAGCGAGCCAAAGCGCATCTTCAAGATTTTTCGGTTTCATATGTGTCTGCACTTTTCCCTCTTTTCCAAAACTTAAAGTAATCGAGATATCTATATTGGATAACTTTGTATTTAAGATGTCTTCATATACCGATACATATATTTCTTGCAGGACGTCATCCTGTTCCTTTGTAGATTTCTTACTATCCGTCAAGATCTTCATACGGTCAGCAGAAGTTTTCAGCGCAGCCCGCTTCAAAAAATGATCCTGAAACACCTTATTCTGGATACTGGAAATATCATAAATAAATTCTTCTGTGCTTAACATTCCCAATTTATAGATATATACACGATTTGCAGCATAAATAAGACTAATATTCTCTATCCAGATGCCAGCACTTTCCACTACATATGAGTCTTCCAAAGTTTGGGCCACAGAGACACGAGTTTGTGTGAGCTCTAGTTCGTCCTCGACCCTACCATTATTTTTCATACGGCCAAATTTTTTGATTAAGTGGCGAATTTGACGGATACTCGGATTACGAATAATGAAATTTTCAATCACGTTTTTGCTGTCCATCAAACGAACTGTTTCCCATTCCGTGCTTGACGGAAGTAGCAAAAGGCCACTCTGAACATCAATCGCATCCGCAATAGGAGTGCCATCCGAAGCAGACCAGTGTCCTCTTGGATGATCCAAAATCTGGCGCGCGTCGAGGGGTGAAAGCTGTAAGACGACTTTGGGCCGCTGCCACTCAAAGTCGAAATATTGAATTTTTGCCATGGATTCCCCCATTTTGTCCGCCCAGGTCACGCAAACGTCACGGTTTTGAGCGTTGATTATGTTATAGGCGAAGTCATATGATTCTTTTACAAGCCAAGACCAAATGCGCTTGTACGAAGGAGATCGGTATGACCATGAAAAGGTTGCTAACTGTTCCTGAAGTCCTGACATATCAGAAAGAGCACTACGGTTACATCGCTTACTCCCGCGACGCGCTCTATGCCCTTGCGAGGGCGGGCACAGTTCCTGTTGTCAGACCTGGAAAGCGTCACCTGTATTTCCCCGTATCCACTATTGATCGAATGATGTCTGGCCAAATGGCCCAGGGCGACTGAAATGAGCGGTTTCCCTGCCGTGAACGGCACAGGAGCAACGGACGCACTACTGCCATACCATGATGTTATCCGTCGCTGCACCGACAACCTTCGCGATAACGAAGATTCGTGAGCGCCCCAGCCGTGGTTGACACGTGGGCATCTTGGTTGCCCTCACCCTGGGCAGGTCAGAAGTTAGGTAAGCCGGTCAATACATATCAGGAGCAGCGCCCCCGCGTCACCTTGTCAGTGAGCAGGAAAGACACAGGGCGCCAATGAACGTAGATAAGCCTGAACTGACAGGGCACATGCTTTTGGTCCCATCGGCTCGGCCCATGATGGTGGCTGAAAGAGCGCTGAGGACATCTGATGTGTGGCAGATAGAAGGTGGCTTGCCGGTCTACCGGGAACGACAGCCCGGGATAACTATCAGCTATCACGACGAGGGCCTTGACCTGTTTGATGAACTGATGAGGCAGTTCAGCAAGCTCGGTCCACGGACGGCTGACGTCTGGACGCTTCTTCGGGCCGAGATTCACAGGGGCAAGAATGCAGATGGTTACCAGGCGGTTTCGCTCGACGCGCGGACGGTGGCCAGAGACCTGGGGTACAAGCTCCACCCGCACGGCGGGGTCAGGACGAGTGACCTCCTCGAAATCGAGAGTGCGTTGAAACACATCGAACGCGTCCGCATCGAGATTTCACCCGTGGAGCGAAGTCTCAAACGCGTCGGGAAAAACGGGCGAAAGACATCTGGATTGCAGCGGGTGTACTCCCAGCGGCTGATCGCTGTGATGGGCAAACGGGAACAGCGCACACTGCGAGGTGTGACCTGTCACGTGATCTGGGACATAGCGCTCGGTGCGTGGGTAGATTATTTCCACAGATCCTACGCACCCATGCCATCGGTGTTGACTGCGCTGAGCGCCAGGGGATCAAACCTGTGGGCCAAACAGATCGGCAAAGAACTGGCCTACTGGTACCGCATTGATCATCATGGCCCTCAGCGCAGAACAGAAAAGCGCATCAGGGTTGGGCAGCTTCTGACCTGGGCCTGTCTATTGCCCACAGTGGCACATATGCGGTCTTCGGGGAATCGCAGGCGACCACGCGAGTATTTCGAGGCAGCATTGGATAAATTAGAGGGTCTGGGCATCCTCGATCACTGGCATTACGCGGAGCGCGACGCCGCGAAGATGCGAACCGGAGCCGGGGTGTCAGGAGCCGTGGATCAGTGGCTGGCCTCCATCGTTGTTATTCAAGCCCCCCCGGCCTGGATCGGTGGCCTGCCACTCCAGCGGAACAAATCTCCCCCAGGCGACTGACTTGCTCCCCACACCCAACTGACTCGCCTCCCACAATCGACTGACTCGCTCATTTTTCGCGGACGCCTCTGGGACAGTGAAAAATCGACTTCGCTGATCCAAAGAAGTGTAACGAGCTAAAGCCGCTGCCCACCCTACGGGATGGGCGGACGGCGAACTACGTCCGCAGGATGAGAAGGGGTGGCTACCGCCCACACGGCAGCAAGGATGACGATATGAACGCATCTACACCTGACACGACGTTATTGAACGCTGCCCTGGCTTACTTGGCAAGGGACTGGAGCATCCTGCCTGTCCAGGCCAATGGGGCAAGGGCCAAACAGCCGCACCCTATTTTGGTAGCAACAGGACACACCCGGACAGTTAAACAACGCAAGGCCCCCTCCTGGGCCGCCCTGCAACGCACCCGGCCCACCGTCTCAGACGTGGAGACCTGGTTTGGAGAGCCTGCCGGAAAGGGCATTGCCGTCATCACTGGTGCATTGAGCGGTGTCGTGGTTCTCGATCTCGATGGCGAGGCTGGAGAGCTTCTGCGTAAGCGTATGGGGTGGAATCCACATGTGAGAACGGGAAGCGGTGGGTACCACCTCTACCTCCGACACCCGGGTTCGCCGGTACGAACGGTCAGCGCAAAAGTTGCTGGAGTGTTGGGACAGGAGTGGCCTGGTCTGGACATTCGGGGCGATGGTGGGTATGCCATTTTACCCCCAAGCCACAATGCCGCTGGGACCTATGAGCAACTCCGCTCATTCGATGATCTTGAGAATATGGAAATCCTGCCCTCTGAGCTGAGGCAGCTTCTGAACGCACAGGAGGCAAGTCCCAGTACAAGGCCGCCTGTAGGCGCGAAACAGCCTGTTCAATCTGACGAGCTTCCCGTAACGCAGTCAGCATCGCCTGAACGCTTGGTGACGCGAGCCTTGGCCCAAACTTCCACTGGGCGCAACAAGGCGGGTTTTTGGCTGGCGACGCAATTGAGAGACAATGGCTACACGCTCTCAGAGGCATTGCCCCATATGCACACCTTCGCTGACCGGGTACCAGCGACAAATGCCAAGAATCAAATTGAACCATACACCCGGAAGGAGGCCGAACAGTCGCTCCACAGCGCCTTTACCGTCTCCAAACGCTACGCCTGGCGGAAAAAGAATGGCTCCTGAAGCGTCCCGACGCCCCGTCACAGTGCCGGATTCCGCCCCAGAACTTTCGGCACATGGCGCAGTGTACGTCGTTCCTCCAGCACTGTTTCAGCGTCTAGGATCACCAACGGGCAGCTCATTCATTCCAACCAGCCAACTGAACGCCGACTCCCGCACGCGCCTGCGCCAAGACCAGCGCAGTCTCTACGTCGTACACCCGGATGCTGAACTCACCCGGTCCCTGAATCGTTCTGGTCTGGAGTGGTACGCGCTCACCCCTGAACTTAGCGACATCTCCTCCCCTGCCGAGATTGCGCAGGGGCTGGAGAGCGCAGCAGAAACAGCTGTGAATCGTCACCTCAGCAGTGAGTCACAGTATCTCCGGGGCGACTTTACCCACCTTATAGACCGGCGGGCAGAGCAGGAGAATGGTTTTCTGTACTCGGCGACTTTTCCAGAGCTGGACCGGGCCTTGGGGGGTGGTTTCTACCCCGGCCTGCATCTGCTGGGCGGAGGCACATCTGGCGGCAAAACGGCCATGGCCCTTCACATCGCCCTGCTCAACGCCGAGGCAGGAAAACCAGTTCTATACATCACCTTCGAGCAGTCCAAAGCGGAACTCTGGTCACGTATCATTGCTCCCCTCATCCAAGTTCCGCTCTCGGCATTCCGAACAGGGCAGTTCAAGAACCAGGCCTTGCGCCCCTTGCTTGAAGGTCATCCAGCCTTCGATCACCTTCATACCTCCACGGCCTACCAACTCCAGATTCACGAAGGGAACGGCGCACGGTCATCCCAGCAATGGGGAATTGACCGTATCATTGCTGAGGTGCGGCGGCAACACAGCCTTTCTGGTCAGTCGCCGCTGGTGATTCTCGATTACCTGCAACGCATGCCTTCAGACATCGACGCCGAGAAGCGGCACAAGATTGACGACATCGTGATGTCATTGCAGGTGCGTCTCGGGCGTGAAGAGCAGACGCCGATCCTGCTCCTGTCCAGCGTCAGCCGTGGTCATTACGGGGAACTCCTGACCCGCAGCCTGGATGACCGGCTGGCCGTCTGGAAAGAATCCGGGGGCATCGAATACACCGCAAATACGGCGCTGCTGCTGTATCCGCTCAATCCCGAGCATGCCCTGGCCCTAGGCCATGAGCTGCCTTCAGAGACGGCGACTCTGGAATATAGGTGGCGCTATCTGGTGTTGGACTTGGTGAAAAACCGGGAGGGGGAGGCGGGCATGCAGTACCTCGTGAAATGGCACCCTGGCTCGGGCAGATATGCGTTGATTGAGCAAATCGATGTGGGACGTGTGAGCATGAAGCAGTAAGTCCGATGCGGGCGGCCTGAGCGAAGTCAAGACCTGTTCCCCACGCGCGTGGGGAATAGGAAAGAGTTCATCAACGGTCCGTGTCTTGCGAAGGCGGGTCAGGACTGAGCCTCAGAGGACGAACAGCTCCGCGTGATTCGATGCTGGATACCACGCCAGACGACAGCTGTGGAGAGTGTTGGGGACTGAGAACCACAACTGTGGGGTCAGCGTCTTCAGGTTGGATCTCGACCATCTTCAGGGCCTGATGTTCTGGCCCTCGGCAGTGTTCTAGTGGGCATTGGCGAAGCTCCACCCTCGTTTTGAGGCGCAGTCAGCCCTCTTCTAGAGCGTAGAACTCATTCAGTTTGGCTTCAAGAAGGGCTTTGTCCGGCAGTTCCGTTAAATAGCGGGCCACGAGCGCGGGGCTGGCGCTACGAGCCAGGGCATATTCCACGACTTGTGTATCAGCGCTGTGGCACAGCAGCACACCAATGCTGGGATTCTCGTGAGCGAGCCGGTGGTCCCGGTCCAGCGACTCCAGGTAAAAATCCAGTTGCCCCATCATGGACGGCGCAAAGGCCGTGATCTTCAGCTCAAACGCCACCAGCGCTTGCAGGCGGCGGTGATACATCAGCAGGTCAATGAAGAAATCCTGCTGACCCACTTGCAGGCGGTATTCCTCCCCCATGAAAGCAAAATCCGGGCCAAGCTCCAGCAGAAAATCTTTCAAATGGGCCACAAGACCGCGTTGCAGGTCCTGTTCGCTGTGTGTCCGGGGCAGCTTCAGGAAATCCAGCAGATAGGTGTCTTTGAAAATCTGTGCAGCGGTAGGCTGCTGGGCCTGCAACATGGGCGAGAGCTGCGCCGGATTCAGCAGGGCGCGTTCGTACAGGCCGCCATCAATCTGCCGAATTAGTTCCCGCTGACTCCAGCGGCCACGGATGGCCGCTTGTAGATAAAATTCCCTTTCCTGATCGGTATTCGCGCGTCCCATAATGGCGAGGTTATTCGTCCAGTTCAATTCTCGCAGCAGTGCTGCGAGTTTTGGATTCTGGCGGTAGGTTTCGTAAAACTGCCGCATCCGCCACAGATTGGACGCCGAGAAACCTCTGGCCTCTGGGTTCTGCGCGGTCAGCCAGTCCGCCAGTTCCTTGACCGTGCCGCGTCCCCAGCCGTCTGTCTGGATCTTCTGCTGCAGGTATTCGCCAACTTGCCAGTACAGCTCGATCAGCTCGCGGTTGACGCTGTGCAACGCGCGGGCCTGGGCCTGCTGAATCAGGATCAGGACCGGGGCGAAATCAGCCGGGGCGGGCGTAGCCGATTGTTCCCCTCTCCCACTGGACCGGGTCACCCCAGAACCCCGGTCTCTTCAAGTGCCGCCTCGTCCTCGCCCAGCTCCAGCAGGCTCTCATACAGGTCTCCCAGGCCCTCACTCCTGGCGCTGCACCAGTCGAGGTTGTCCATGCCGTTCACGAGGGTGGTGGGGTTGGTGATCATCCTGTTGGCGTTGGCATAAATCCCCTGAACCACCCCGCGTGTATCAGTGCCAAGATGCAGCATCGCCTTGTCAAAATCCAGCTGCTGCAGCCCGTACCTGACCCTCAGGTCACGCCAGCGGTACCCTAGGGGCAACTCGCTGCCAGTTTCCTCGCCCATTTTAAAGAACGGCAGGTAGGTCAGCCCTGTCACGTACTGGTGATAGGCCACGTCGTCGCACATCCCATCACACAGCCCCCACAGCTTGGCGACGCCGTCACGGGTGGTTTGCAGTTGCGTCATCGCTCCCTATTGTGGCGGATGGGCCAGAAATTAGCTGCATCAGGTCTGGTGCGGCGGCTGTGCCGTGCCTGCACTGCCGGAGCTAAAGCCAGTCGAAAGCCGAGATAATGCCCACCACATACCCTTCTGCATTAACCACAAGTTGAGGTTCGGCGGAAATCACCTGATCCTGGAGCTTCGTATCAATTTCAATGACATTCACCGGTCCAGGGCTGAGTTTGCCCTGGGCTATCAGGTCACGCAGGGGGGTGAGGTGTGGCTCACTGTCTTTTTTGGCGTAGGTGCGCCACAGGCGGGCCACCTCCCGGTCCGAGAGCAGCCCGAATTTCTCGCCCCACTTCACGGGCAGAAAGGAAAAAGAGTGGCTCAGCATCAGCTCTCGCACCTTCGCCAATGACATGAACGGTTCAGCGAAGACCACCCCTTCGGTCATGATGTCCTCCACCGTCATCAGACGCGCCATCAAACAATCCTCCAGCACGGAGCCAACAGCGACGGCCTTGGTTACGGCGTTACGGGCGTACGCCCCAGTATGCGACTTGTCGTTGCGAGCGCCAATAAGCCGGCGCAGGTTGGCGCTGAATTGATCCTGCCGGGCATCCTTCACCCAGAACGTCAGGGCGTCCTGGTAGCCGCCCAGCCCCGTCCGCTTCTCCCCCAGAATGCGCAGCCCGATTTCCTCAAGCGCGAAGCAGATGGAGATGAAGTCCTCGGCGTCATCGAGCGCCGCATAGCGCGCCTGGCGCAGCAAGCGAAGGAAATACCGCAACTCCTCAAGGGTCAGCTCGTGCAGGTCTTTCATGACCTCGAGGGTACACATACCAGCTCTCGCCCTGTCCAGGCTTACCCCGCCTGGAGCGCACCGATGACCAACCGCCCCTGCCAGACTCACTCGGGCAGGGGTACTTCCGACGCCAGGTCCCGCAGCAACTCGTCAAGCGGCTGCCCCAGGCCCTGGGCAATCTTCAGGAGCGTCGAGAACCGGAGGTCTGCCCGACCGAGTTCGATCTTGCTCATATGAACCCGGCTGACACCGATGGCGTCTGCGAAGGATTCCTGATTGGCGATTTCCCCCACCCGTCTCAGTCTGCGAATCCTGCGTCCCAGAGCGGAGCGCAACAACAACTCCTCAGCCGTTGGCGTGTGGGTCGTGTAATTTCGCTTGGACATAACGCCAAGCGTTCCGCACTTCCAATTCAGAAGCGACAATCTAGAAATTGGCATTTTAGATTTAGGCCATTTATAATTTGCATATACGGACGCCTTGACTGTGCGACGTACGGCTTATCCAGGAGGTCAACATCCCACGCCTTTTCCTTGCGTCACCGCCTCTCAAAATGCTGAGACTGCTGCTTCCTGCTGCCCTCGCAATGACGGCCTGTCAAAACAGTCGCAGCGTGGACACCGCTGAGCTGAGCAAGGTAGCCCAGTACTACGTTGATCAGGGTGGCCTGGCCCTCAACGCCCGGAGCGGCGAACCCTACGAGCGTCCATGTCTGCGCGGTGTGAACCTGAAGAATACCGTTCTGGGCGGCCTATTCGGTGGTTCGGTGGCTGCCGTGGATTTCATTGAGCGTCAAAAACTGGCAGAGGTCACCCGGACGTCAGACGGCGCTGGCCGCACCCGGATCAGCATGGTTCCCACCCAGGCTGAGCAGGACAACTGGATTGTTGACGGTGACCGGGGGGTGTACTGCTTCGGCAAGTTCACTATCGTCAAGGCGGAACCCGTTCCAGACGCTGAACCCGTCACTGCAGGCAGCAGCGAGCCTTATCTGATCGCCGGAACCAGGGCGCGCTCCGTCCGCATCACCTTCAAGCTCGACGGTGTGTCCAGCGCCGCAGCAAAAGCCCTGAGGGCAACGCCCAATGTCTTGAGACCCGGTTCCATGCTGCCCGCCAATTACGGCGTGGAAAAGACAGTCGTAGCCCTGCTGCCCGAAAAAATCGACAACTTTCAGGTCTATCCATGAGATTCCTATGAACAACCTTCCAGCTGTCCTCGCCCTCGGGCTATTCCTAGCCGCCTGCGCCCCCACCCTGAACAGCACCGCACCCGTCCAGATCACCACCAGCGTCAGCTACGCCACGCAGCCGCCCAAGGCAGGCGAAGACAACTCCGTGCTGGCCGCGATTGT
The DNA here is from genome assembly GCF_006335125.1 of Deinococcus radiopugnans ATCC 19172. NCBI lineage: Bacteria > Thermotogati > Deinococcota > Deinococci > Deinococcales > Deinococcaceae > Deinococcus > Deinococcus radiopugnans. The sequence continues at coordinate 84,759 of NZ_VDMO01000007.1, read as the reverse complement.
AGCGATTGCGCCCACAGCGCCCCACGAGCCTACGCGTCAGCCCTGGCGGGCCGAGGACATTGAGCGTAACAGCGTGGTCCTGCGCTCCAATCCCAACACTGTTGCCAACACTACGTTCTCGCTTGCCAACTATCCGCAGGAGATGAGCTGGAATGTGATCAGCGCCGGGGGCATCACCACGGTCACAGCCACCCATAGCAGCGCTTACGCCGCAGCAGTCAGCGACATTTTCGCCAAGCTAGACGCGAAATTCATCCGGATGAAGTAAAAGTGCGACGGCATGGAGCGAGGGGCTGCCTCCATCGCCCCCTCGACACACACTGCATCAAGACGCCCAGATCTCTGCATTAAAGCGCCGGAGGGCTGCCTTTACGTCTCTTCCGAACGGTTTGTCGAGACAGGCGGCGCCGCCGTAGTCCCGCTTGAGCAGCAGGTCCGGTTCATCCAGCGCAGCTTCGTCCACCAGTCCGATGGCCTGGGTCTGCTGTGCCAGCACCCTGAGCCAGCTTTCCTGGGGCGGAGTCCACGGTGCCGACGCCAGCAAGCGGCTCAGGTCGCGCTCAACGCGGTCATCGAGGGCGCGTAAGTCCCCACCAAGTGCGGCCTGCCGGATGTAACCCCATCAACCCGGCGGCCATCTCCTTGTTGGCCAACTCATTTCAGGCCCTGTCCAATTGCACGGGCGTGAATCCCGTCCACACAATTCCAGCTCAAGCACACGCAACTCCTGCGCTCAGGCCGCCGCTCGCGGTTTCTCAAAATCCCGCGCCTCAGTGTGGGTCAGCTGCCGTGGGCGACGCTGACAATTTGGCCCAGATCTGATCGTGTGGATCAGCCGATCGGTGTGCATCAGGGATTTTGGTCTGCGCCCCCGCAGCGTCTACTTCAAAGGCATGCGCGAGGCGCCCCTGAGGGCCTGCGTCGGTGACGTCCAGTATCAGATTGCGCCGCCGAGGGATTTCGAGTCAAGCTTCATGCGGCTGCTCGCCGATTACGCCCGCTACACCGGGGAGGGGGGACAAGACGGCCTACGGTCTGGTCCACATCGAAACCTGGGGCTGGACGGTTCCGGACGGCGGCCAGTGACGTGTGACTGATCAACGGACCAGGCGTGTGAACTCTACATCGCCCGGTTTCTTTTGGAAGCTTCTTGGCAACGCTCAGTCCAGGATATTGACCAGTTTGTCGCAGGTTGGCGCGGCTTAAGGAGCTGGTCAGCCGCACAGGACTGGCCTTCTCCCGCAATCAAGAGGAGCAGTCACGCATGCCCCAAATTGGTCAATCCCTTGGCCGCCGCACCACCACCCGCACGTTTTACTGTGCTTCCTCGCCAGCCCCAACATCCGGGACGTATTCCAGGACGTCAGTGAGCTGAATGTCCTCGCCTGTCAGCCGCCGGAGGCCGTCGAGAACGGCGGTCAGGGTGGGCAGATCGACGCGGGTTGGCTCATGGTCCTCACGGGCGAGCCTGTAAATGGTCGTTGGACGAGGGGCTTCCATGGCCTTGGCAAGTGCGTAGGCGCTCAGCCCTCGCTCGCGCAGGAAAGTGGCTAAACGCCATCTGGTGGCCGACATAAAACGCATTCTGCCGTATTTGCAAGGCTGCATTAACGTGATACTCCCGCTTGGTGAGGCTGCGGGATATGGTAGTATTGAAGCTGAAGGGGGAGTTCTCAGGCTCTGGCCCCTTCAGGACCCAATTCATTGGAGAGGTGGATCAATGACAGAGTACCCCGCAGACGTTTCTCCCGGCCCGCAGGAGGGCCAGGCTACCTACATTCCACGAGCAACACAGCGCTTTCTGGGCTGGCCCGCACTGGAACGTGATCTGGTTTCAGCGCCTGCCCCGACACACGTCCGGCTTGAGGACACCGCCAGCCGGGTCATTCTGGGCATGCTCGACAGTCCCGGCCATCACCGCAGCGGCGCACTCTTCGGCACGCGCCTGGGCACGAGTGCCCATATCGCCGACGCGTCTCATGCCGGCTACCCGCAGTTCCGGCAGGGCCTGCCCTGCCAGCTCCTGGCCGTTGACCCCCAGTACCTGCTGGGCTGGAGCGACTGCCTGAGCATCTACGGCACAAACGATGTGGACTGGCTGGGGCACTGGATGATTCGCCCGGACAACCTGATCGGCGACGCACTGGAGCACTATGGGTGGCTGCGTCGGGCTCACCGGCTGGGACTGGTCGACCGGCAGCATTTCTTCATGTTCGTGGGCCAGAACGCCGATCAGTTGGTGTATGCGGCCTACGTGTACGTGAACGACGAGGCCACCGCACTGCCAGTGTTGCTGACCTGACGCCTCCTTACGTCCCGTCCTGATCTGGTTTTTCCCCAGACCAGGCAAACTCCTCTATTCCCTGTTGCCGAGGTTGCCATGTCACACGAATATTCCAACAGTGAGAGCATCCAGCAGATCATGACCCAGCTCAGCGCCGACCCGCCCGCCCTGCTGCTGCCGGAATTCCAGCGCGACTTCGCCTGGGACCTCGAATCGAGCTACACGCTGTTCGATTCCATCGTACAGGGCCTCTACATCGGTTCCCTGAAATACGGCAAACCGGACTTTGAGATGGCGCTGCGCCGCGTGGACGTTCGCCCCCGCCGGGGCGAAGGCAGCCGGGCCAAGGTCGAGCGGCTCCTGTACGACGAAAAGCGAATGAAGGCAGCCAGTCAGATTTCTGGCCTGCGCATCATCCTGGACGGTCAGCAGCGCCTGACCAGCATCTACCGCGCCCTCAAGGGACACGACAAGGTGTATTTCACGGTGCGCAGTGACGTGACCGCTGAGGGCATGCGTCAGCTCAGTCTCGAACAGCTCCTGCACCCCGAACTCGGGATTCAGGGCGAGGACCTGCGCAACCAGGTCTGCGTGCCCCTGGACTACGCTTACCTCTACACGCAGGGCGTGCCATTTGATGACGAGGTCCAGGAGTATTTCCGCCGGGAAACAGCCTATGGCCGCGCCCTCGTCAAGGAGGGGGATGTGGACGCCGAGAGGGCCGCGTTCAAGATCTTCCGTCAGGTGCTGCCCAAGCTCAAGACCCTCTACGAGGAGCCCCGCCTGATGTCCTATTACCTGCTCGACATGGGACTGGACAAGTTCGTTATTTTCTTCGAGCGGTACAACAAGCTTGGCCTCAAGCTCAATTTCACCGATGTCCTGGCGGCCAAACTGTACGGCCACTTCAACCTGCGTCAGGCCTTTGAAGACCTGCTGGACCGTCATCCGGGTATCCCCATCAAACGCGAGTTGCTGGTGCGCGCTGTGGCTGTGTTTACCGAGCGGCTGCCGCGCGTCGAGCGCACCCACATCCTGCGTGAACTCACAGCCAACGATTTCAAGAAACACTGGCCGGACGTGGCCCGGCTGTACATCCGTACCCTGGATTATTTGCACGAACAGCGCTACATGGTCAGTCCCCGCTGGCTGCCGTCCGAGACCATGATGCTGCCGTTGATGATGTTCTTCTTCGAGCTGGATAAGCGCCGCAACAGCAGCATGACCCAGCAGCAGCAGATGTTCGTGCGCTGGTGGTACTGGTCCACCACCTTCGCGGAACACTACTCTGCTGCCAGCAATGAAAAGATCCTGACAGACACCCGGCTGATGCAACGGGTGGCGCGGGGTGAGCAGATTGACCACTCGTATTTTCTGCGCATGCGGCCCAATCTCAGCGATCCAGAACAGTTGTTCACCTACGGTTCGGCCAGCAGCGTGATCTACAAGGGCGTGCTCAACCTCGTGCATTTTGCCGCCGAGGGCTTGCGCGACTGGACCAGCGACAACCTGCTCTCGGTGAGCACTCTCGGAAGCCTGGAATTGCAGGACCACCATGTGTTTCCGCAGGCCTTCTTGCGCCGTACCATGGCCAAGCAGGACCGCCCTGAGGAGGTGGAGGCCGTGCGTGACAGCGTGGTCAACCGCGTGCTGATGCCGAAAGGCACGAACCTGCGGGCCAGTGACAAGGCCCCGTACCGGTATCTCAATGACCTCCTTCAGGTCAATCCCCAGCTCCGCCACAGCATGAGCAGCCACCTGGTTGCGCCTGAACTTCTCGACAACGAGCAGATGAGTTCTCAGGTTTACCTGACCCTTTACCGCCGTGCCGAACAGATCCTGAAGCTGATCCGCCGGGAAACCCTGGAGGCCGAACCTGTCGTCCGCAGTCTGTACGCTCCGGAACGTCCAGCAGCTGGAGACTGAGCAAGCTGACCGCTCAGACACCTGATCAGCCACTGCGCTCTTCAAGAAAGTTGGAGGGCGCAGGGGCTTGTCGTGCGGCCAGTTTGTAGTTTGGCAAGGACAGAGTCTTCGTGACTTTGCGGTTTACCGGGAGTGAATCCTGCCGTTTTCCTGCGCGTTTTGCCTGGTCTGAGAGGTGGGTGCCGTTGAGAATCCGGTGGCTCCGGCAGGTCGGCCCAGCGGCCTGGCCTCCTCAATCGTCCAGGTCGAAAGCGGCCTCGGATTTCTGCTCCTCGTACAGGTGGGTGTACACGTTCAGGGTGAATGCCACACTCGCGTGGCCCAGCCGCTGGGCGATAGTTTTGATCGGCAGGCCACGCTGAAACATCAGTGAGGCGGCGGTGTGGCGCAGGTCATGCATCCGAATACGCGGGAGACCCGAAGCGGTTACCAGGTCAATGAACACGGTATAGAAGTTGCGCGGATGGGTGGGCGTACCAATAGTAGAGGCGAAGACAAAATCGCTCTCGGTCCATCCCTCAGCGGCGTTGGCTTTCTCCTGATGTTGCTGGCGCTGGTGGGCGCGCAGTTTGTCCATGGTCTTGGGAGACAGGGGAATCGTCCGGCGTGATCCCCTGGTCTTGGGACTCTGGAGAATAACTCCGATTTTGGAAACGGTCTGCTTTCCCTGATAGATGCGCCCTTCGGATTCTCCGCGCACCTCGACGAGGTTGTGCCGGACCTTGAGCTGTGAGGTCTGCCAGTTGATGTCCCGCCACTGCAAGCCCAGAATTTCGCCCCGGCGCAGGCCCGTGGTGAGGGCCAGGTAGAACGCCGCGTGCAGGCGGTGGTCTTGAGTGGACGCTGTGAACGCATTGGCTTCCTGAAGGGTCCAGCACTTCATCTCCTGCTGCTGGACCCGCGGTGGCCGGACGCCCGCCGCCACGTTGCGGTTGACGAGTTCGAGCCGCTCCGCCTGACGCAGCGCCATCTTGAGCACCCGCAGCGCGTACTCACGGCGGCGCGGCGACTTGCCCTCGCGTTGGAGGGTGGTCAACCAGTTGGAGACATCGAGCGCCCGGAGTTTTTCCAGTTCGATGTGACCGAGGTAAGGCGCGATCACCAGCCGCGTGGTGTCCCGGTAGCTGCGCACGGTATTGGGTTTGATGCCCTCCTGCTCCTTGAGCTGGTGGTGGTGTTCAAGCAGCTTGCTCAGGGTCCACTTCTGCCCCGGCACCAGTGTGCCAGCAAAGCGCTGCGCCTTGAGGCGCTCCATCTTCGTCACCACCTGCTGTTTGGTCTTGCCACTGACCCAACGGCGATCCGCGTGACCGTCCTTTCCGTAACCGACAATGACTGCGCCGAGGTAGCCGACCACCACTCCATTCTTCTTGCGCGCCGTGATGGTGCCCTCGCCATTCGCCCGTTTGCCCATGCATTGTTTCCTCTGTGACGGGGCAACCCAGACGGTCACCTGCAGTATGTTTTTTCTCAGCGTTACAGTCCGGCCACTGGCTCAGGACAGCCCATCCGTTTCCTGGGCGGATGGCGTGAGCTGCCGAAGATAGGTCAGTAACTCAGTGAGCCTGCTGCTCAATTCCGGGCCACTGTCCAGCGAAATCTGCTGGACCGCCGTCAGCATTTCGTTGAGCTTGCCGTGCAGACCTGCCTGTGACTGCTCAATGGCATCCAAGCGGCGTTCAATCTGCTTGACCGATTCCGGTGGTACAGGCTCTGTATAGCTCCCCACGATTTTCTGGACGGCCACGCGAAATGTTTTTGCTTCACCTGCCTCCTTAAGGTCATTGGCCTCCCGTATATGTTTGATTGTCAGGTCATCAAGGTAAGGTGAGGTATTTCTGGAGCGCCCCGACTCGTCCAGATAGATGGTCAGGCGCTTGGACATCGTACTGGGATCCCAACCCAGTTCACGGCCTAATTCAGAAGCAAGCATGGTTAAAAGATAACGACTGTCCACAAGCGATTGATAGGAAGTGTATAAGAATTCGTCTGACTTCATCCGACTTGATACGGCTGCTTCACATAAAGCCTCCTACAAAACCCTAAACTGTTTAAATATCCAGCCGTCAGCTCCGGTACAGCAAGAAGCCGACCAGATCAGCTAGAAACATAGTTTTTCAGCAAAAGTGAATCAAAGGCTTCTACTCTGGATTCATGCAACGACTTCACCCGAACCGGCGCAAGGCGCAGTTGCGGCGGACCCTGGCCGATGACCTGGTCCTGACGACTGTCCAGTTGGAGCGCCGTGGTCTGCTGAGGGCAGCGGATGGGCTGGCCCTGCCGAGGGTGACGTACACCTGCCGGACCCGGGTCAATGACGCGGGGAGTGACCTGGAACTGACCTTTATTGGAAAGGATACTGCCTCCCTGCGTGCTGCGCCGCGAGAGCTGATGCACCTGGCCGGACTAGCCGAAGCGCGCAGTCGGCTGACCCTGACCCCGGGAGAGCAGTGGCGGCACGTGTCGCTTTCAGGCCGCACACGGGAACAGCACCCTGACGCCGAGATCGTCCAGACCCTTGACCTGACCCACGCCTCGGACGCGGCGGTGGAGTTCGATGCGGGATACGACCTCAAACGCGTCGAGCGCAAGCTGTGCGCCTTCGCGGAACACGGGTACTCCCGGCTGCTCTGGGCGACGACCATTCACAGTCGCGTGCGCGCCGTCATAAACCTGGCGCAGCGGCTTCAGGCTGGTGGGAAGCTGCCACATGTGACGCGCGTGGAGACGTACTACGTCAATTTCTGGCGGACGCGCAACCCTTATGACGGGCGTCCCCGCTGCCACAAGCCGTTCACCCTGCATCAGTCGTACGGGGCAGCGGCAGGATCAGCAGGCAGATCCTCAGGTTGATCTGGCGCGGGCTCACGAGACGATTCCGAATGGCCTGCTCCATGTTCAGTCGATGCTTGTTGTTGACGCTCCGCACCAGAGGCAACAGGGGGGCTGCATCGGGAACAGCCAGCAACAGGGGTGAATGCCAAACGTCGAGATGGCTTTTGTGAACCCGCAGCAGGCGGCGGACACGGGCCGCCGACAGTCCCCCGTGGGCCACGGTGGCGTACAACGATGGGCAACCGAGCTTCTCGGGACGGTACCCGGCGTTGCCGGTGGGGTGACGCAGTGGGCGGTAATGGATCAGCAACTCGCGCATCTGTTGTTCAGGGATCTGCATGGTGGTGCAAATAATCTGATCGGTATGCTTGATGCCCGTGCTGGCGGCCCGTCCGACCCGGCCTGCGCGTTTGTAGGTGTAGTGGTCCCACTGGTAGCCCAATCGCTCGAGGTGTTGTACAGCGTCCATGAGATAGGCTCGGTCTGCCAGGCTACTCGCCCCCGACACATAGGGGATGTAGATGTTGCTGGACGCCTTGCGGTTAAGTTCGGCGGCGCGCAGGCGGCCCTGATCGGTAAGTCCAATCACCGGGCCGTAGAGAGTGAGCACTTCACGCAGCAGGCCCCGCTCAATCAGGTCCTGCCACAGTGGTTTGGGACCGTATGTGTGGATGAGCCGCCGGGTGGTGAGCGCGCCGTGCTTGGCCACCGCCCACGCCACCTCACTGGCGAGTTGCGGTGCGGTGCGGCCTGGCTTTGGTAACGGGCGGGGCACCGGGCCGGGGTCAGGCAGAATCATTGTCATCCTGACGCCGATGTGCCCATGTGCAGGGGGCAAATGCCTGCGCGGCAATTCGCAGATCGCCTGCGCAGTTAAAACCTGGATCGTCTGGCAGCGCCTGAGTGACACCCACGTCGTTCGGCCGTGTGTCTTTACACATTCGTGTCCTCCCTGGTGGCGTCGTCTCCAACCCACCCCTCAAGCAGCTCTCTGACCACGCTGGCAATTTCACGCTCTTCTTGCAGGGCCTTGAGCCTCGCCGCCTTACGCAGAGAGACCGGAATTGAAACGTTGAGCTGCACCATCGTCTGTCTGGGGTTGGGCCTGACCGATGGTGTGGCTGCCTGGCTCTGCTCAGGGACCGCACTGAGCGAGGGACGGCTGCTCACCGCTGCCACTCCGCCCACACAGCCTGATCGTCGCCCAGTGGTGTGGGCAGCACACTAAAGGCCGCCTTGTAGATTTCCCGTTCTCGCACGCACTGGCTCAGGACTCGCCGCCCTATCAGGGCCTGCTGCGCTTCGCGGGCCAGCGGTCGCCGTGAGTTGTGGCGAGTCCCGAGGATTGCGATCTCCAGTTCGGGCTGCTGGAGTTGCAGTTCGGAGAGCGGCTCAAGCGTGGGGCGCAACTGGTTCACGTCCAGACCGTTCGGGGCCACCGGGACAACGGCGAGATCAACCAGCGTCCCGGCCCGCGTCAGCAGATCCCTGGAGTTAGGCAGGGGCGGGGTTTCCATAATCACCTGATCCCCTTCTTCCGTACCATTTGAACCTGCTGGGTGAGCCAGTCGAACTGGCAAGGCTGTACGGCTCATGGCAGCGACACATGCCGTGCCCAGTGGTAGGCACTGCGTCCGCTCCCCAGGTCAACCACGGTGATGCGCCCCCCCTGGGCGGAGGCGACGTCGCCCAGATACAGCGCCGGGGTGGTTTTGCCCACACTTCCCTTGAGAGATAGCACTGCCATGCATTTCATACTTTAGATCCTACTCAGCTATTTAGATAAGCAGAGAAATAAGTATGTATATGTGTTGAAGAACATTTATGTATCGACTTTCCTACTTAACTTGGTTGCAAGTTGATTTTCTGTGTCTGTCAAGTCGTGCCCTGTAAGGTGAGGTTGAATGATTTTCAACGCCGTTTAGAGCACTTGACAGAAAAGAAGCTCTACCCTGAGCAAATTTTTGCTGGTCTCCGAACTGCTCCAGGAGTGGCCCAGGCTTCGCTCTACACTGCAACTATTCTGTCATTTGCTGTAGAGGTCATCCGGAAATTAGGCGCAGCAGGATGATGATGCATGCCAGCAGCACCATCCCCAGGAAGTTCTGCGCTTTGACCTCGTCACGGGTCCGGACACGACGGTGGGCTGGCCCCAAAAGTTGGACAGTTTCGAGTAGAGACTCGGCTCAGGTCAAAGGTACAACATTGGCTTCCCCTGCTCGCCCAGGGGACGGACTGACGGCCACATTTGCGGTGTTGTCTCCGCAAAGGGGGGTGGCAGGCCGCCCCCTGGCCTGCTCAGCACACTCGTCCGGGGTCCGGTAGCCGAGTGATGAGTGGGGTCTGCGGGCGTTGTAGAACGCCCGCCAATCGTCCAGGAGCACCTGGGCGTGTTTGGCGGAATAGAAGACCTCCTGATTGAGACATTCTGCGCGCAGCCGGGAGTGGAAGCTCTCAGCAAAGCCGTTCTGCCACGGTTTTCCCGGTTCGATAAACCGTGTGCCGATGTCCTGTACCGCGAGCCAGATCCCGAGGTCACGGGCGATAAATTCAGAACCGTTGTCGCTGCGAAGAAAGGTTGGCGCCCCACGCCCGTCAATCACGTCCTGGAGCACGTCCTTCACCTCCAAGGAAGTGAAGGACGTCCCCACCTGCAAGGCCAGGGACTGCCGGGTGAATTCGTCCGTCAAGGTCAGGATTTTCAGGGTGTTGCCTTCTAGGGTCTGGTCAAAGATGAAATCGTAGGTCCAGACGTGATTCGCGTATTCGGCCTGCATGGGAATCGCTGCTCCAGTGCGAATCTTCCGGGACACTTTGGGTTTGATGGCGAGGCCTTCCTCGCGCCAGAGGCGTCGAACTCGCTTTTTGTTGATGGTGACCCCTGCTCGAACGAGCAGGGCATGGATGAAGCGGTATCCCCGCCGGGGATACCGCCGGGCCAGGTCACGGATCTGTTGTCGGAGTTCACTGTCCTGGCGCGGTTGTGGACGGTAATGCCAGGAGGATTTGGCCAGGCCCACCAGAACACAAGCCCGTTCGGGCTTGAGGTGCGCCGCGACCAGCTGCCTGACCACGGCGCGTTTCTGAGTGGGCGTTACCGCTTTTTTCCGATGACGTCCTTCATCGCGTCGATCTCCAGGCGCTGCTGACCGACGATGCGCAGCAGACGGGCGTTTTCCTTCTCCAGTCGACGAAGCCTGCGGGCTTCGTCAGCGTTGGTGTCGCCGTATTTCTTCTTCCAAGCGTAGTAGGACGCGGTACTGCACCCGAAGTCGCGGCACAGGTCCTCAACAGGCTTCTCGCCCTTTTTGCCGTCCTGGAGGAGTTTGATGATCTGGTCTTCGGTGAACTGACGGGTTTTCATGACTGGGCCTCGCTTTCCAGCTTAGGGCTGGGACCGAGTCTTCGTCTCTACTCAATGACCGTCCAGTTTTCGGGGGGCAGACCAACGGAAGCTCTGGAGCCATGCGATGGTCCGCTCCACCTTCCAGCGCCGCTTATAGCGGCGCAACGGCCTCCCGTCCTGGGTCTTTCGCCGATTCCGACGATTGGGTGCGATCATCGAAATTCCAAACGTCGCCAGTTCGGCGTCCAAGCCATCGCTGTCATACGCTTTATCGCCGATCAAGCGCTTTGGAAAATCCATCCCAAAGGAACCATCGAGCGTGTCGTGGACCAGCTTCACTTCGGCGGGACGGGCGCTGCAGGTATGAACTGCGAGTGGCACACCATTCGCGTCCACCATGATCATGATCTTGGTGCCCTTCCCCTTCTTGGTGGGACCGACATCTGCGCCCCCTTTTTGGCGGCACTGAACGTGCCGTCGATAAACGCTTCTCGGAGATCGAGGAGCTGCAGCTCCTCAATCATCTCGTACAGCGCGGCCAGGATGGCGGGAAACACACCCTGTTCGGTCCACTCCTGAAAGCGGGCATGACCTGTGGTCTTGGAAGGGTATTCACCTTTGGGAAGGGCATTCCACTGGGCCCCGGTCCGCAAGATCCAGAGGCTGCCGTCCAGAACCTCACGGTCTGGACAGCGAGGCCGTCCACGTTTGGTGCGCTTGACGGGTTGGGGGAGAAGGGGCGCCAGGACGGCCCACTGATTGTCGTTCAGCCGCATCGCCAGAGTGTGCCGCTCCCTGGGGCGGCACACTGTTATCGAATTTCCGGATGACCTCTATGGTCTGGTGAGCTCGTGGACAAGGGAGGCCAACACAACGCGAATTCGTAAGCCAGAGAGCATTTTCGCCTGAGCAGTGCGAACCTATACGGCGACCAGGTGAAAGCAGGCGGTCTCGATGCGTTTCCGGAGTTGGGGTGGCAGGTCTCCCGCCACCCCATTGTCGCCTATGATCTCGGGACCACTGAATTCCAGCCGCCGGCGATTGAGTTCAAACCCGACCGTGACGTCATGAGGATTGGCTGGCCGCAGAGCGTACTGGACGATCCCTCTCGCACGGGCCCAAGCATGCAGCTTGTCCCCAGAGCAATCGCCCTGGGTCCCATAGCCCCAACGCGCACCTGCAAACGCACAGCTGCGGGTCCGTTTGGGACAGCAAACGGGAGCGGCATCAAATCGACGGTGACCTCAGTCAAACGTTCAGCGGTCATGGCAAGCGTTTCGATGTCCCGCCTGAGTGTAGCTTCCCGCACGGTCTGCCCACTGACCTGAGCCATCCTGGTAAGCGCGACACACAGCAACCCGAAGAGCCTGGAGATCGGCTCGGTTGCTGTCGCTGTATAACCGGGAACGTCTGCACTCGAGTCTGGGTTGCATCCCCCCCACCGAGTTCGCCGCCCACTCTCATGCAGCCTAGAAGTGCTTGCCCACTGGTCTAAGTGATGGGTTCACTCCAAGGCGAGAGGACCGTCCGCTATGGGCACGAGGGCGTAATTTTGATTCGTCACACAACGGTTCACCAGCCAACAGCCCGAAAGACAGCAGGTGAGCTCAGCAACCGGGGGACGGTACGGGCCTCCCGACGGAAGCCCCTCCAATTTGAAGGAGGCGACGGACCTTATTTCAAACTGGGGACAGTCAACTGAGTCCACGGCATCTCACCAGTTTCATTGGGCAGGCTGCTGCGTGCGCCTGTACCCGTCTCCAGTCCGTTGTTGCACTGTTGTTGCAGTTCCAGTCATCGCAGAAAGACACAAAAGAAAATCCCCCGTACAGAACGGGGGATGTAGTGGTGGATCGTGTAGGAATCGAACCTACAACCCGCTGATTAAGAGTCAGCTGCTCTGCCAATTGAGCTAACGATCCAGAGCAGAGCGAAGTATAGCAGGTCTTCAATGTCTGTCAAGCCGCGCCCGCACGCCTGCCGCCAGATACAGGCTGCCGGTGACCAGCAGCGTGCCGCCCGGCGGGGTGAGGGCCAGGGCGCGGGCCAGCGCCTCGGCGGGATCGGGGCAGGCGTCGCCGCCGTACCGGGCCGCCAGAGCCTGCGGCGGCGTCGCCAGATCGCCCGGCGCCGTGAACACCCGCACCGGCGTCAGCGCCAGCAGCGGCTTCAACGTGGCGTCGGTGTCCTTGCGGGCCAGGTTGCCGAACAGCAGCACGTCGGCACGGGGCACCGCCAGGGCCAGCGCGCGGGTGGCGTGCGGGTTGTGGGCGCCGTCCAGCAGCACGGTCTTGCCATCCACCGGGAGGCGTTCCAGGCGGGCGGGGTGGCGGGCGTTCAGGGCCGCCCTTATTCCCTCGCCGTGCCCCAGACTCCGCAGGGTGGCCGCCGCCAGGGCCGCGTTGGCGTGCTGGTGCGGTCCCTCCAGACGGGGCGGGTGGGGCAGGGCGAACAGTTCGGGATGGGTGGCCGGGGTCAGCAGCGGCGCTCCCCGCTCCAGGGCCACCGTCCGCACCACGTCCAGTGACTCTCCCGTGGCGGTGGTCAGCAGCGGCACGCCGGGCCGGGCCGCCCCCGCCTTGTCGCGGGCGATGTCGGCCACCGTCGCCCCCAGCACCCCGGTGTGGTCGAGGTCCACGTTGGTCAGGGCCACAGTGGCCACTTGCGACAGCGCCTGGGTGGCGTCGCTGACCCCCCCCACGCCCGCCTCCATCACCGCCACCTCAACCCCGTCCTGCGCGAACACCTGACACGCCAGCGCCAGCGTCAGATCGAAAAAGGCCGCGTCCGGCGCGTGCACCCTGGCCCACCCGATAAAAGCCCGCGTGCGCGCCGGATCGAGGTTGACCCCGTCCACCCGGATGCGTTCCTCGTAGGCGTGCAGATGCGGGCTGGTGAAGCGGCCGGTCCGCACGCCGGCGGCGATCAGGCCCGCTTCCAGCATGGCGCAGGTGCTGCCCTTGCCGTTGGTGCCGATCACACGGACCGAGCGGAAATGGGTGTCGGGTACGCCCAGCGCGTCCAGCAGCGCCCGCGCCCCCGCCGGCCCGCGCGCCCGGCCGGCGCGGGTGCGCGAGTACAGCCAGTCGTAGTCGGGCGCCGTCACAGGCCAGAGGCTAGCGCGTCCGGGTAGCATGCGGGGCGTGAGTGAAACACCGTCCGAAGGTCAGACCCCGCCCCCACGCGTGGGCGTGGTGATGGGCAGCCGCAGCGATTTCCCGACGATGGAGGCAGGGCTGGAGGTGCTGGCTGCCCTGGAGGTGCCCTACGAGGTGCGGGTGCTGTCGGCCCACCGCACGCCGGAACTGCTGGCCAGTTACGCGGCCCGCGCCGAGCGGCTGGACTTGGCGTGCATCATCGCCGGGGCGGGCGGCGCGGCGCACCTGCCGGGCATGCTGGCGGCCTTCACGCGGGTGCCGGTGCTGGGGGTGCCGGTGCAGTCGCGCGCCCTGAGCGGCCAGGACAGCCTGCTGAGCATCGTCCAGATGCCCGGCGGCATTCCGGTGGCCACCTTTGCCATCGGGCCAGCCGGGGCAAAGAACGCCGCGCTGTTCGCCGCTGCCATGCTCGCGGTGGGCGACGGGGCGGTCCGGCAGCGGCTGAACGCCTACCGCCAGCGGCAGACCCAGGCGGTGCTGGACGACCCGTTCTTCGAGGGCCATCCCCAGGCGGGTGCGGAATGACCCCTGTCCCGCCGCACCTGGGCATTCTCGGCGGCGGTCAACTGGCGCAGATGCTCTCACTGGCCGCCCTGCCGCTGGGCGCGCGCGTCACCGTGCTGGAGCCGGACGCCCAGGCCCCCGCGCGGCTGTGCGCCGCCCACCTTCACGCGCCGTACACCGACCGGGCGGGTCTGGAGGCCCTGGCCGCCTGCGACGCGGTGACGCTGGAATTCGAGAACGTGCCGGGCGAGGCCCTGAGCGCGCTGGAGGGCCGCGTGCCGGTGCGGCCGGGCCGCGCGCTGCTGGAACGCAGCAAGCACCGTGCCCGCGAGAAACAGGCGCTCCAGGCGGCGGGCGCACGAACGGCTCCCTTCGTCGCCATCGAGACCGGGGCCGATCTGGACGGCGCGCTGGGGCAGGTGGGCGGGCGGGGCCTTCTCAAGACCTCGGAACTGGGCTACGACGGTAAGGGGCAGGCGCGCGTGTCGGACGAGGACGGGCTGCGGGCCGCGTGGCAGCAGATGGGGCGGGTGCCGTGCGTGCTGGAAGGGCTGATCGACTTTGAGCGCGAGGTCAGTCTGGCGGTGGCGCGTGGCCCTGGCGGCCGCGTGGCGTTCGGGCCGCTGATCGAGAATGTCCACCGGGACGGCATCCTCAGAACCAGTGTCTGCCTGGAGGGTGACCCGCACGAGGCGCAGGCCCGCGAGATCGCCGGGCGGGTGACGGCGGCCTGGGACCTGGAAGGGCTGATGACGCTGGAATTTTTTCAGCTCGCGGACGGCGAACTGCTGGTCAACGAGGTGGCCCCGCGCGTCCACAACAGCGGTCACCTGACCCAGGACGGCGGCGGCGTCAGCCAGTTCGAGGCCCAGGTGCGCGCCGTGCTGGGCCTGCCGCTGGCCGACTGGCGGCCCCTGCTGCCCTGCGCGATGGTCAACATTATCGGGGTGAAGGACCAGGAAGCCGACTGGGCAGGCATCGACGCGCTAGCGGGCACGCACCTGCACCTGTACCACAAGGGCTGGCGCGCGGGGCGCAAGCTGGGGCACGTCAACCTCGTCGCGCCGGACGCGGCGACGCTACGCGAGCGGCTGGCCCGGTTGGAACGGCTGATTCCATGACCGCCCCCCATGTCCCCAGCGAACTGCGCACGCCCCGGCTGCTGCTGCGGGCGCCCCGCCCAGAGGATGCGGCGGCCGTCCACGCTGCGGTTCAGGCCTCGCTGCCCGAACTGCGGCCCTGGATGGTGTGGGCGCAGGAACCGGATGATCTGCCGGCGACCACCCAGAACCTGCAGGCCGCCGCCGAACGCTACGCCGCCCGCGAGGAACTGCGGCTGCTGGTCTGGACTGCGGACGGCCGAGAACTGATCGGCAGCAGCGGCTTTCACGCCCTGGACTGGCGCGTGCCGAAGGGCGAGATCGGGTACTGGATTTCAAGCGCCCACATCGGCCACGGCCACGCGCAGGAGGTGGCCGGCGCGCTGACCACCTTCGGCCTGGACACCCTGGGCCTGCGCCGCATCGAGATCCGCTGCGACAGCGCCAACGAGCGCAGCGCCCGCATTCCCCGTGCGCTGGGCTACACCCTGGACGCCACGCTGCGCCACAACGCGGTGGCGGTCGACGATCCGGCCCGGCTGCGCGACACCCTGGTGTTCAGCGTCGTGCGCTGAGAGGCTGTGTCCCCCAGCGCGCGGGGGCCGCTCATCCGGCGCCGGCCACCTCCTCGGCCCGGATGTTCTGGTTGACGCTGAAGACGTTGTGCGGATCGTAACGGGCCTTGATCCGCTGAAGCCGCGCATAGTTGCCCCGGTAGGCGGCCTGCACCCGCTCCTGACCCTCGTCCATCATCATGTTCACGTAGGCGCCGCCCATCGAGTAGGGGTGCAGCGCCTCCCAGTAGTCCACACACCAGTTCCTGATGCGCTGCGCGTTGGCCGGATCGGGATCAACGCCCACGATCACCTCGCCCCAGGTGGCGTCGCGGTAGCTCCAGGCGGTCTCCTCCTGACCCACCCGCCCCGCGGCGCCGCCCAGGGGATACAGGTGCATGGTGCACTGCATGGTGGGCATGGCCGCCGCATGCTGAATGTGGGCGGCGATGGCGTCGTCGCTCAGCTCTTTGACGAAGTCCGCGCGCCAGTACCACTGGTGGCCCGGCGGATATAACCCATCGAAGGCGCCCTGAAGACCCGGGAACGGCATCTTGTGAATGCCGTACAGCGCGGGCGAGGCGAACTCGCGGATCGGCGCAAAGACCTCCTCGGCCCGGTCCTGCGGCCCGGTGTAGCACCACACCACGCCGCACATCTTCTGCAAGTGCAGGCTTTCAGGAAAGGGCGGCGCGGGCGGCACCGTCAGAAAGGCAAAGAAACCGGACAGCTCTTCCGGGGCGTGGCGGATGAACGCCTGATACCAGCGCATCACCTCCGGGGCCTGGTCCAGCGTCCACAGCGTCGGCCCGCCCACAACGGTGCGGACAGGCTGACCCCGGAACAGGAACGAGGTGACGACGCCAAAATTCCCGCCGCCGCCCCGGATGGCCCAGAACAGGTCGGAATGATCCTCCTCGCTGGCGGTCACGAGTTCGCCGCTGGCCAGCACCACATCCGCCTCCAGCAGGTTGTCGATGGTCAGGCCGTACTTGCGGGTCAGGTGGCCCAGTCCGCCGCCCAGCGTCAGCCCGCCCACCCCGGTGGTCGAGATGATGCCCGACGGCACGGCCAGCCCGAACGCGTGGGTGGCGTGATCCACCTGTCCCCACGTCGCGCCGCCCTCCACGCGCACCGTGCGGGCCTGCGGATCGACCCGCACCCCGTGCATGGGGCCGAGGTCAATGACCAGGCCGCCCTCCACGCTGCCCAGGCCGGCGCCGTTGTGGCCGCCGCCGCGAATGGCGACGCGCAGGTCATGTCCGGCCGCGAACTTCAGGGCGGCCTGCACGTCCGCGACGTCGGTGCAGCGCACGATCAGCGCGGGGTGTTTGTCGATCATGGCGTTGTACACGGCGCGGGCCTGATCGTAATTGGCGCTGTTGGAAGCGATGACCTCGCCGCGCACGGAGGCCCCCAGGAGGCCGAGGTCCGCTGCTGTAAAGCTGTGCTGTAGAACGGTCATACCTTCTCCTGATGGGCTGGGTGGGGCGCGCCGGCGGCCCACAGCCCGTCCCTGTCGGCCGACTCACGGGACGGCGCCGGCACGGAGACCGCCGCGGCAAGGACGGTCACGGGGCGGCTCACGCGCTCACTTCCTCGGATCGAGGGCCGGATCGACGTAGGTGATCTCGAAGGGACCGTTCAGATGCACCTCCACAATGGTGGCCTCGTCGGTCCAGACGAAGTGGTTCATCTTTGCGCCGAAGGGCATGAACCCACCGGGTTTGAGCAGGGTGGCGCCGGTCTTGCTCAGCACGTCGCCCATCCCGACCGACAGGCTGCCGGACAGGACAGTCACGTCCTCCTGGGTGGGGTGCCAGTGCGCGGGAATCTGATAGCCAGCGGGCATCTTGAGCCGCAGAGTGATCTGCACGGCCTTGCCAGGATCGCCGTCCAGCACGGCAATCTGTGCGCCCGGCGGCAGGAAGGCGGGCACCGGTCCCCACTTCAGCGAGTCCTCGTTCATGGCCTGACTGGCGGCCAGAGCGGCGGTGAACACGGCGGCGCACACGGTCAGGGAGAGCACACGGGTCTTGAGCATCCTGGATCAACTCCTGAACGGAGGGGCGGAATGTGGGGGGTGCCCCGGCGCCCGCCGCGCGTCCGGCGACAGGCCCTTGTCCGTGCCTCAAGCGTAGGCCCCGCCCCGTTCGGAAAGCGTTCGCAGGCGCGTTCGGGCCGGGGACGGCGCCGTTCGCCCGGCGCTCAGGACAGGGTGTGCAGCAGCGTCCGCGCCGCGCTCAGATCGGGGGTGCTCAGCGCAGCGGCAAAGGCCGCCTCGACAGGCGCGAGCATGGACAGCGCCTCAGGGGCGCGGCCGGCGGCGTGCAGGTGCGCGGCCAGGCTGGTCGCGGCCCGCAGTTCCAGCGAGCGGCTGCCCTGCGCGGCGGCCAGCGCCAGGGCCCGCCGGAAACAGGGTTCGGCGGCCCTGGGCTGAGCGCTGGCCGCCGCGCTCAGCCCATGCAGGCGGTGCAGTTCCGGCAGGTACCAGACGTCGCCGTTCTGGGACGCCACCGCCTGGGCACTGTCCAGCGTGGCCCGCGCCGCTTCCGGTTGCCCGAGGCGCTGCTGGGTCTCGGCCAGCAGCGCCAGGTAGTACGGCAGTCGCAGCGCGGCGTTCTGCTGGCGCAGGGCGCCCAGGCCACGTTGCAGGCGTTCCAGACCCGCCGCTCCCTCGCCGCGCCGCGCCAGCGCCCAGCCGCCCACAATCACACCCCACTCGTGGTAGTACGCGATCTGATAGCGCTGGCAGCCGCTCACCGCCGTCTCGGCGCTGGCCCAGGCCGCCGCCACGTCACCCTCCAGCTGGTGCGAGATGGCGCGGTAGGCGGCGGTCTGCATGGCGGTAAAGGGGTGGTCCAGCGCGGCGGCGATGTCGGCGGCGCGGGCGATCTGTTCGCGCGCCTCCTCGATGAGGCCCTGGAGCCACAGCCCGTGCGCGCCCCACGACAGGCTGAAGGCCCCCACGTCGGCGCCGAACAGCACCCGGCGGCCACCGTGCTGGCGGTACAGCCGGTTGGCGACCGCGAAGTGTTCGGCCGCCTGGGTGAGCCGCCCCTCGGTCATGTCCACCCCGCCCAGCGCCTGATGGCAGTCGGTCAGCAGGCCGCGGTCGGTGCCGGCCAGCCCCAGCGCCCGCTCGGCCAGGCGGCGCGACAGTGGCACGTCGCCGCGCACGATTTGCAGGGCGTACAGCCCCCACAGGCTGGCGATGATGGCGCGCTCGTCGC
Organism: Deinococcus radiopugnans ATCC 19172; assembly: GCF_006335125.1. Lineage (NCBI taxonomy): Bacteria > Thermotogati > Deinococcota > Deinococci > Deinococcales > Deinococcaceae > Deinococcus > Deinococcus radiopugnans. The sequence goes on along the minus strand of NZ_VDMO01000007.1, from coordinate 65,819 downwards.
CCAGCTGCTCGCCGAGATGCAACGCGCGGTTCAGGTGCGTTTCCAGCTCGGGCGAGGCAAAGCCCCGCAGCGCGTTAAAGGCGGCGGCCAGGCTGGTGTGGGCGTCCAGCTCGCGCTGGTCCCGCCCCTTCCCCGCCGGCAGCCGGGCGATCAGCCGCAGGGCCTGACGCGCCAGCGTGACGGCCTGCTGGCTGGCCGAGACCGCGTTGGCGAGCTGCGCCGCGCGCAGGTAAAAGGTCACGGCCTGCTCGGGTTGCCCCGCCTGTTCATGGTGCGCCGCCAGCTGCGCGGCCACCGGGCCCAGCTCCGGCGCGTGGCGCCGCTCCAGCGCCTGGACCACGCGCCGGTGCAGCAGCCGGCGGCGGGCCGGGCTGAGCGAGTCGTAGGCCCCCTCTCGCAGACGGTCATGGGTGAAATCGTAGCCCCCCACACCCGGCTGCTCGCGGATGATGGCGCGTTGCCACAACTCGTCCAGCGCGGCCACCAGACCTTCCTCTTCCAGATCGCTGGCGTCACGCAGCACCTGGATCTCGAAGGCCCGGCCAATGGTGGCCGCCAGTTGCGCCGCGCCCAGCGCCTGGGGCGAGAGCTGCTCGAGCCGAGCGGCGATGACGGCCTGCACCCGTGGCAACGCGCTCAGGGCCAGCGGGCCGGCCCCGCCGCCGACGTCCAGCCCCGCGCGCACCGCCTCCACCACAAACAGCGGGTGGCCTTCGGTGGCCTCGAACAGCTGCGCCTGAACGGTGGCCGGCAAGGCCCCGGCCTGCACCGAGGCGGCCAGCTCAGCGGTTTCCGGGCGGGAGAGTGGTCCCAGCGTCACGCGCTCCAGCCCCCCGCGCTGCTGCAGGTCTTGCAAGAAGGTCCGCAGCGCGGGCTGGGCCGGAAGTTCCTCGTGGCGCAGGGTGCACAGCAGCAGCAGCGGCGTGTGCGGCGCGAACCGCAGCAGAAAATGCAGCCATTCCAGCGTGTCGCGGTCACACCACTGCAGGTCGTCGAGCAGCAGCAGCGTCGGCCGGCCCGCGGCCAGGAACGCCCGCGCGAGCGCCTCGAACAGCCGCTGACGCTGCCAGCCCTGGCTGGGCTCTTCGGCGGTAGATGAACGCTGCGGCGCGAGTTCGGGCAGCAGCCGGGCCAGTTCGCCCCGCCACGGTTCGCCCACGGCCGCCAGGCCCGCACCCAGCGCCGGGCTGCGCAACCAGTCGCGAACCGGGGCGTAGGCCAGCCGGCCCTCGGCCGCGTAACACCGGGCGCGGGCGGTGTGGGCGCCCTGGGCCTCTGCCAGGGCCAGCAGCGCCTCGGCCAGCCGGGTCTTGCCGATCCCGGCCTCGCCCGCGATCAGCAGCGCCCGCGAGGCCCCCGCGCTGGCCGCCTGCCACGCCCCCAGCACGGATGGCCAGTCGTCGCGGCGGCCGATCAGCGCGCCCTGGCCGGGGAGCGCGGGGGGCGTGGGGTCCGCGCTGCGCTGCACCCGGTCGTACTCGGCGCGCACCGCTGGGCCGGGCGTCACGCCCAGTTCGGTGTGCAGCAGCGTCACGCAGCGCCCGTAACTCTGACGCGCCGCCGCCGCGTCGCCGCCGTCCAGGTGCAGGCGGATCAGCCCGGCGTAGGCGTGTTCGCGCAGAGGCTCCAGCCGCGTCAGCCGTTCGAGCACCTGCAGCGCCCGCGCCCGCTCGCCGCCGCGTTCGAGCTGCGCGGCCAGGGCCTCGAGCACCGCCACCGCCTGCGTGTGCAGGGTGTCGCGGTACGGTTCGAGCCACCCGTCGTCCGCCGCCGGCAGCAGATCACTGGTGTACACCTCGGCGGCCCGCTCCAGTTCGGCGCGGGAGGACGTGCCGCGCCCCAGGCCCGCCGCCGCGCGCTCAAACTCCTGCACATCGAGGACGTAGGGAGCGTCACGCCGCCAGCACAGCGTCTGCGCCGTGACGTCCAGCGAGCGTTCGCACTGCGGCAGCGCCCGCCGCAGGTGATGCAGCTCGCGGCGCAGGTTGGTCAGGGCCTGCCCTTCCGACGAGTCGGGCCACAGCGCAAAGGCCACCTGCCGGCGGGGCTGTGGGGTCCCCGCATGCAGCACCAGCCAGGCCAGCAGGGCCTGCTGGCGCGGAGCCGTCAGCACCGTCAGGGGCTGGCCAAGCCGGGTGATCTGCAAACCGCCAAACAGCTGAATTTCAGGCTTCATCCGGTCTCCCTGGACGCTGGCTGCGACGCGTCCACTGTACCCTTGCGCCGGGGCAGACGGAAGCGCTGGGGCGGGGATTCAGGGCGTGAGGCGCGTCCCGGCCTCGCCGCGCGCGGCTGCCGCCAGCACGCCGGCCGTCATGCCGCTGGCAATGGTGGCAAATGGCGCGCCGCGTTCCAGGGCGTCCAGCGCCGCGCGCACCTTGGGAATCATGCCCCCGGCGATCCAGCCCGCCGCGATGCCGGCCTCGGCCTCGGCGCGGGACAGCTGGGCGGCGCGGCTGGCCGGATCGGGGTAGTCGCGGTACACCCCGTCCACGTCGGTCAGGAAGATGATGCCCTGGCCCAGCGCCCCGGCCACTGCCCCGGCAGCGGTGTCGGCGTTCACGTTCAGCGCCTCGCCGTCCGGCCCCACGGCGACGCAACCCAGCACCGGGGTCAGGCCTGCCCCCAGCAGGGTCCGAAGCAGCCCGGCATTCACCCCGGTCACGCGCCCCACCCGGCCCAGCGCCGGATCGAACGTCTCGGCGCGCAGCAGATCACTGTCGCGGCCCATCAGCCCCACCGCCTGCCCCACCTCCTGGCTCAGGCGCTTGTTCAGGGCGCACAGCGCCATCTCCACCACGTCCATCAGCTCCGGGGGCGTGACGCGCAGTCCGTCTTTGAATGTGCTGCTCAGGCCCCGCGCCGCCAGCTCCCGCTCGATAAAGGGGCCGCCGCCGTGCACCACCACCGGCAGGTGCTCGCCGCGCAGGGCCGCGATCTCGGCGGCCACCGCGCGGCGCAGTTCCGGGCTTTTCATGGCGTTGCCGCCGTACTTGATGATCATGGGGCAAGTGTATTTGGCGGCGTGGGGGCCGTCAAAAGGCCCGTGCGTTCAGAGACCCAGGCCCCGGCCCGCTTCAGCGTTCAGCCTGTCCCTTACACGAACTGGCGCTGCATCAGCAGGATCTTCAATTCGTGCGGGCTGGTGGCGGTGGCCATGGCGTCCTCGACTGTCATGTGGCCGTCCTGCACCAGCCGCGCCAGATGCTGATCGAACGTCTGCATGCCACGCGCGCCGCCTTCCAGCAGCGCCTGCTTGATCTCCTCGGTGCGTTCGGGATCCTTGATGCACTCGCGGACGGTGGGGGTGCCCAGCAGGATCTCCATGCCCAGCACCCGGCCCCCGCCCTGACGCGGCAGCAGGCGCTGGCTCACGATGCCCACCACGCTCTCCGAGAGGCTCTGGCGCACCTGCAGGCGTTCGTGCGGCGCGAAGAAGTCGATGATGCGGTTGACCGTCCGCACCGCGTCCTGGGTGTGCAGCGTGGAAAACACCAGATGCCCGGTCTGCGCGGCGCTCAGGGCAGCCTCCACGGTTTCCTTGTCGCGCATCTCGCCGATCAGGATCACGTCGGGGTCCTGGCGCATGCTGGCGCGCAGCCCCGCCGAGAAGCTCAGGGTGTCCATGCCCAGTTCGCGCTGGCTGATCATGGCCACGCGGTCGCGGTGCAGCACCTCGATGGGGTCTTCCAGGGTCACGATGTTCACCGGCTGCGTCGCGTTGATGTGATCGATCATGCTGGCGAGCGTGGTGGTCTTGCCCGAACCGGTGGGGCCGGTGACCAGCACCAGGCCGCGCTCGTGCTGGGTCAGCTCGGTGAAGGTGCCCTGCGGCAGCCCCAGCTGCTCGAAGGTGGGAATGGCCTTGTCCTCGATCACGCGCATGATCAATCCCACCGTGCCGCGCTGGTAGTAGGCGTTGACCCGGAAACGGGCCAGCCCGGCGATGCCGTAGGCGAAATCGGCCTCGCGGCGGTCCTGAAACAGGGTCCACATCGCGCCCGGCATCATTTCGCGCGCAAAGTCGGCGACGTGTTCGGGGGTCAGGCGGCCGTCGCCGTAACGCTTGATCGAGCCGTTGACCCGGCCCGCCGGGGCGCTGCCCGCCCGCAGGTGAATGTCGCTGGCCCGGTCCCGCACGATGGCCGTCAATATGGAATTGAGAACACTCATCTGGACACCGTCATCTGAGTGTCAGATTAGGGGTCCGGGTCTTACAGTTTTCTGCGTGGCTGGACGGGCGAATGCTGCCCTCAGGACGGGACGCAGAACGTCCGCCAGGCGAGCGAAAGACGGGCAACACCGCCCGTGCAGCCGCACTTCCCCCCTGTACTCGGCCTGAGCGCACGACACCTTCTGGGCAGAGCCTGACCACGCGGCGGGGCGTTCCAGAGGCCTTGCCTCCCTCCTGTCCCGATGATCAGACCAATGTTGAGCCCGGCCCGTGCCGGGTCAGGAGGGCGCGGCCTCCGGCATCACCTCGTCCTGGGCGCGGCCGCCCTCCTTCTCACCGCGCAACCTGCGGCTTTCCAGGTCCGCGTGCTGGGTCAGGTAGCGCAGCCACGCCTTGGCGGTCAGCGGCCCCAGGCCATTGTGGTTCACGGTGGCGCCCTCTTCCGGCGGGTTTGTATGCAGCTGCCGGGCCAGATCGACGGTGCCGGCGCGGGTCTGCGACAGCAGGTTGCGTAAATCGTTCAGGCTGGCGTCCGGCGCGGGGCGGTAGGCGTGGTAGCTGTCGGAGTCGTGCGCCCGCTGCCCCAGCGCCATCCGCAGGCGGTTCTGGCCCCAGCGCTCGATGCCGATGATGTGCGACAGCACCTCGCGGTTGGCCGGGGTGTCGGCGGCCCGCGCGGCACGTCCGGCCAGCGCGATGCCGCCGCGCTCCAGGCCCTGACCCAGATCGGTGTAGCTGCTGCGCCCGGCCGGGGCTTCCAGCACCCGCGAGACCACGAATTCCTTGACCTCTTCCTTGCGCTGGCGGGCCAGGTACGCGGCCCCGGCGGCCAGTCCCACCCCCGCCACCGTGATCAGGGCGGGAACGAGGGCCTTGCTGCTGCTCGACTTGGTCATGGTGCAGTGTACGCGGGTGGGGGCCGGAAGGTTCCCGCCAGGGGGGGGCTGAACTGCTAGGGAGTCGCCGGTTCCAGCACCCCGTCCGGCGTGCCGATCAGGGCCACGCGGGAGTCGGCGGGGCACGGCAGCGTGGGGCTCAGCATCAGCGGGTGGGCCAGGGTGAACTCGGGAAGTCCCAGGCCCAGGCCGCGCGCCCCCCAGCCGAAGCCCTTGCCCAGCCGCGCGCCGTCGCGGCCCACCGCCACGCTGCCCAGCACGGCGGCCTGGGCACCCTCCAGCCCGGCCCTGCCCGGCACGTACAGCGCCGGCTCGCCCACGCCCGGCATGGCACTCAGGCGGGCGCCCGCTGGACTCGTCAGCCGCCAGTACCACACCTGCCCGTGCTGCGCCACCCGCTTCTGGTGGGGCACGTACAGCGTGACTCCGGCTTCCAGCGCCAGCTTGCGCAGCGGGGCCAGCACGCGGTCCGGCCCGACGATCAGGGTCCGCAGCCCGGCCACCTGTGGATGGGCCAGCAGCTCGCGGGCCGCCTGCCGGGCGCGGCTGAAATTGGGATGGTGCCCGTGCGGCGGCAGCGGGTAGGCGCAGGCCCGCGCCCGCAGCAGGGCCGTCCAGAGCTGTTCCCGGTACGCGCCGGGCGTGACGGAAGGGTCCACGCTTCAGGCTAGCCCCCACGGCCCCCGACGGGGGGGACAGCCAGAGAAAGCTAAGTGTAGGATGAGAGGAAGATCATGCCTGTTGGTCCCCGGAGGTTTCCATGAAAAGACCGCTGCTTTTCGCTGCCGTGCTGTCTCTCGCCGTCTCCGGAGGCGCCCTGGCCGACCACCAGGCCGAGAACCTGAAACCCTTCAAGACGGTCTGTATCACCGGGGATTTCAAGGATCAGGACAAGGAGAACGTCGACGTGCTGGACGAGTTGCTGGGGCAGATGGCCCTCACGCTGGACGACGCCGGCATCCAGGTGGACGACAACTGCCGCACGGAAAACGGCGTGGCGGGGCGCTCACAGCTCAACGTGTATTTCAACTTCTCCACCACCAAATCGGGCGCGGCCTTCAGCGCGGCGCTGGAAGGCTGGCTCCAGACCGACGGACCCTACACCGACGTGACCCTCTGGCGCGACGCCTATTACGGCACCCTCGACGCGGGCGACGGGGCCGACGCTGCCGCCGAGGAGCTGGAGTTTCTGCTGGAGGACTTGATCGAGGAGTGGGACAGCGTGCATTGATGCAGGGCGGTTCGCCGGACTGTAGGCCGCTGGAAGAGGGAAGCGGCCGGGCCGCCGCCCCGGCTACACTCTGGGCATGACAGGGGTACGGGTGGCGGCGGCGGCGTATGGGGTGGACTTTCTGCCCGACTGGGCCGCCTACGAGGCGAAGATCGGCGCGTGGGTGCAGGACGCGGCGGATGCGGGCGCGGAACTGCTGGTCTTTCCTGAATACGCGGCGCTGGAGCTGGTCGCCCTGCTGCCCGCCGAACTGCACCACGACGTGCTGGGCATGCGCCCCGCGTTGCAGAAATTTTTGCCGGAGTTCCTGGCCCTGCACGCCCGGCTGGCGCGGCAGCACGCGGTCTGCATCGTGGCGGGCAGCGTGCCGGTCGCGCACGCGGTCGGCTACGTCAACCGCGCCCACGTCTTCGCGCCGGACGGCACGCATAGCTGGCAGGACAAACTGTTGATGACCCGTTTCGAGGCCGAGGAATGGCAGATCTCCCCCGGCGCGGGCGTGCGCGTCTTCGCGCTGGGCCTGCGCGGCGGCGCGACGCTGCGTTTCGGCGTCGCCACCTGCTACGACAGCGAGTTTCCCGGTCTGGCCCGCCGGCTGGCCGAGGGCGGCGCCGAACTGCTGCTGGTGCCGTCCTTCACCGGCAGCCGTGCCGGCTTTACCCGCGTGCGGGTGGGCAGCATGGCCCGCGCCCTGGAGGGCCAGTGCTACGCGGTGCACGCTCCGCTGATCGCCGACGCGCCGTGGTCCTACGCGCTGGAGGACGCCGTGGGCCGCGCCTCGGTCTACGCCCCCGCCGACGACGGCCTACCGGAGGACGGCGTGGTGGCCGAGGGCGGCTGGAATGAACCGGGCTGGCTGATCCGTGACCTCGATCTGGCCCTGACCCGCCACGTGCGCGCGGACGGCCACGTGCTGAACTGGCGGGACCGTGCGGCGGCGGCAGAGCGGGCCACCCCCGCCGAAGTCGTGACCCTGGGGGCGGGCGTTGTCGGGTGAACTGAACGTTCGGCTGCTGACGGCCGAGGACGCCGCCGTCTACCGCGAGGTGAGGCTGGCCGCGCTGAGAGCTGACCCCGACGCCTTTATCACGACTGCTGCTGAATTTGAGGCCAGAACGGCGGACTCCATCGCCGCGCAACTCACGCCCCGGCAGAGCTTCGTGACCTACGGGGCGTTCCTGAATGGCGAACTGGTGGGCCTGACCACCCTGGCCCGCGAGGAGCGGCCCCGGCTGAGCCACCGGGCCAACCTCCTCGGCGTGTCCGTGGCCCCGGAGGCGCGCGGCCAGGGCTGCGGCGACGCGCTGCTGCGGGCCGCCCTGGCCCAGGCCCGGCGCTGGGCCGTGACCTCCCTCCATCTGGCGGTCACCGAACCCCAGACGGCGGCCCGGCGCCTGTACGAACGCCACGGCTTCCGGGTCTGGGGCACGCAGCCCGACGCGGTGCGGGACGACGCGGGCCGCGCCCTGAGCGAGCATCACCTGTGCCTGCGGCTGGACGAGCCGGGGGGCTGAACGGCCCAAAGACCAGCGCCGAACCCCCAAAAGAGTCCGGCGCTGCATCTTCAGATCTGGTGCTCGGGATGGGACTTGAACCCACACAGCTAAGCTACACGCCCCTCAAGCGTGCGCGTCTACCAATTCCGCCACCCGAGCAGACCGTGAAACGAGGGCAGAAGCAATACTAGGGGTGGCCCCTGCCCATGTCAAGACGAGAGCACGGCGGCTGTGGTATCTTTCTCTGCCGCCGCGAGCGGTCCGGCCCAGGCCCGCCCCCGGCGGAATGGACTTTGCCGAGGCTGCTGCGCGCGGGACTTCAAACAAGAGAGGCAACACCCATGATCGACAAGAAAGCCACCATCCAGGCCCACGCCAAGAGCGACAAGGACACCGGCAGCACCGCCGTTCAGGTGGCCCTGCTGACCGCCCGCATCAACAACCTGGGCGCCCACCTGGCCGAGAACAAGAAGGACAAGCACGGCCAGCGCGGCCTGCAGCTGATGAACGGTCAGCGCCGCCGCCTGCTGAAGTACCTGGAGCGCACCAACTACGACGAGTACATCGCCCTGACCGATCAGCTCAAGATCCGCCGCGGCCAGCGCATCGTCCGCTGAGGTCCAGCGTTTCCGGAAGCCGCCGCCCAGACCATGGGGCGGCGGTTTCCTCTTGGCCCCACCTCCTGCTCAGCGGTCACTCTCGCGGTTGCGGCTGCGGTCTGGGACGACCGTCCAGTCGCCACCCGGAACAGGAACAACGCCGGGCCGCTCCAGCCGCTCGGCCAGCGCGTACACATAAACCCAGGCGGGCAGCGTTTCGCCGCTCTCCAGCGCCAGCGTGACCCGCTCGCGGGTGTACAGCGGCGGCGCCTCGTCCACGCCCTCCAGCCGGTCCAGAAACGGCAGGGCCAGCGGCCAGTCGGCGGGCGCGTAGGTCAGGGCGAAACCGCGCACGGCCTCTCCCCCATCGCCGGGGATGACCGCGGGGTAGGCCTCCGGCCACAGGTGCAGCAGGCGGTAGCCGGGCAGGGTGGCGGGGCGGGCGTGGAAACGGCCCCCCTGCGCGGCGACGTGGGCGTTGCGCTCGCCGGGCATCAGGGTGCCGTACACGAAAACAGTGGTGGGAGGCGAGTCGGACACGTCCCGGTCTGGAGCGCCCACGCCCGTCACAGGCGCACGCCGCGCGGCTGGTGAAAGTAGACCCGCCCCACCACGGTGACCTCCTCGGGCTTGACCGGCGGGTGATCGGGGTTGTCGCTGGTCAGCCATAGGGCGCCCCCGTTGCGGCCCCCCCCATAGCGGCGCAGGCGTTTGACGGTCAGCCCCAGGCCCGGGACATGCAGCACGTACACCAGTCCCTCGCGCAGGTCCAGATCGCCGGGATCGACGTAGATGCGGTCCCCGGGCCGGATGCCGCCCCCGGCGGCGGTGGTCATGGACTCGCCGCCCACCTCCAGCACCAGCATGCCGGGGCGGTGATCGCGCACCGGGACCAGTTCGTGGTCGATGACGCTGGCGTGGTCCTCGGTGACCGGCAGCCCCGCACTGGCCAGGGCGCGCACCGGCACCCGCACCAGCTCCAGCACCTGCAGGGCGTCGTCGCTGGGGGCCGGCTGCAGCAGCGGCAACCCGGTCCGCGCCACCCACTCGCCCGCCGGGATTTCCAGCGCGCGGCGCAGGGCGTCCTGGCGGGCCGGGGTCAGCGCCTCCAGCGGGCGGGCGGCGCGTTCCAGCCGGCTCAGGTACGGCTGCGTGACGCGCCCCGCCGGCCCACCGTGGTCCAGCGTGCGGGCGCTGACCTCGCCCTGCTGCAACCCCAGAGCCGTGCGCCGCGCCGTCAGCCAGCCCGCCAGTTCAGAAGAGGAAGATGCGCCCGTCATGCGCCGAGTCTAGCGGGCCGCGAGACGGGCACTGGAATCTGAATCACTTGAATTATGTCTGTAGACATACTACACTCGGTCCCTGAATACGCCCTGAGCAGAATACGGCGTCGATTTCCGTCCTCTCCCGCCGCACCGGAGGTCCGCATGTCCGACCACTCCCCCGTTCCCCTCTCGCTGCTGACCCTGGCCCCGCTGCTGGGAGCGGCCTTCGTGGCCGGCGGCGTCACGCAACTGGCGCGGCTGCTGGGTCAGGACACCGCCCCGCGTGCCCGCGCCGCACTGGCCCTGGCGGTGGCCGCCGGCATCGCCGCGCTGACCGTGGTGGCCCTGATGACCGTGACCCTGCGCCCCGATCCGGCGCCGGCCCTGCTGCTGGCCGCCGCCTGCGTGACCGGCTGGAGCGGCCCCGGCATCCTGGCGCGGCTGGGCGCGGTGATCGAGCGCCGCGTGGGTCTGTCCCCCGCCCCCAGCGTGTTCGCGCCGGACCCGGCGCCGGATGACCCGCCAGGACGCGGGCCAGCGTAGGCCCTGGTCTGGGGGCCTCAAGATGGAAAGTCCGGCCACAGACCCCCCGCCCCGCGCCACGCACAATGAACCATGACCGCTGAGACCGACCGTCTCCCGCGCCGGGATGTCCGGGGCCGGGACCTCAACCCTCGTTCCCTGCTGCTGTCCGGCGTGCTGCTGGGCGGGCTGGCCCTGCCCGGCGTGCAGGCCCAGGCGGTTACGCCGCTCGCCCAGAAGCCGGCCCAGAGCGCCCCGGTCAGCACCGCGAGAACTACCCCCAAACCGCTGAGCGACGCCGAGAAACAGACCCTGAAGACGCTGTTCAGCAAGGTCCGGCCCGCCACCCTGCGCATCGAGCAGTGCGACCTGAACCAACCCGGCGCCTGCGACGATCCCGACGGCATCGGCTCCGGCGTGCTGATCTCGGCGGACGGGCTGGCGCTGACCGCCTACCACGTGGTGGAGGGGGCCAGGTTCCTGAGCGCCCAGACGGCGGACAAGAAACGCTACGCGGTGGAGGTCGTCGGCTACGACGATCAGGACGATCTGGCGCTGCTGCGGGTCTCGGTGCCCAGGGGCACGCCGTTCGTGCCGCTGGCCAGCGCCCGCCCGGGCGTGGGCGACGCAGTGCTGGCGGTGGGCAACGGCGGCGGCGGCTTCCTGCAGCCCAAATCGGGTCGCCTGACCGGGCTGGAAGCCAGCGCCGGCCCCGGCGGGGCCACCTTTCCCCCCGGCACGTTGCAGATGAGCGCCCCGCTGGTGCCCGGCGACAGCGGCGGCCCGATTCTGAACACCAGAGGCGAGTTGACTGGCATCGTCAGCTACATCAGCATCAGCCGCAACAGCGGACCGGCCTCCTTCGCCGTGCCGGTCACGGCCAGCGACGCCCGGCTGGCGGACCTGCGCGCCGGCAAGAAACTGGACGCGCCGATCATCGGCATCGGCCTGAACGGACCGTTTACCACGTTCCTTACCCTCGACGCCGCGGATTTCAGGCGGCTCAGCGACGTCCTCAAGCTCGGCGACACGCCCGGCGCATTCTTCACCAGCGTCGTGCGGGGCAGCCCGGCGGACCGCGCGGGCCTCAAACCGCTGGAACTCGACGATCAGGACCGGCGGGTGTCCGGCGACATCGTGACGGCCGTGGACGGCAAGCGCATCATCAACTTCGACGAGTTCCAGTACGCCGTGCGCACCTACAAGCCCGGCGACACCATCACCCTGAGCGTGCTGCGCGGCGACAAGCCGCTGACGGTCAAGCTCACGCTGATCGGACGCAGTCAGACCACGCCCTGAGGGCAGATGCATGGGGGGAGGCCGCCGCGCCTTCCCCTTCTTTTGCCGTGATAGCCGGGGGTTCAGAAGACCAGTGTCTGAATTCTTAAGAATACCCCTTGACATTTACGTCCAAAACAGAATAATAGCCGTATGGATACCCTCAAGAAAGCAGGTGCGATGCTGGCCCATCTCGACCTCTTCCACCAGATGCTGGACCTGCGGGGTCTGCTGCAACTGGCCGCCCACATGGAGGAGCGCGGGGACCGCGTGACTTTAATCAGCGGCGAGAGCATCACCCTGATCGGCGCGGAGATGCTGAGCGACGCCGGGATCACCACCGGCAAGGGGGCCAGGATCGAGGCCGCCACCGCCTACCGGGTGCTGCAGGGCCTCAAGGGCCACGACGCCCCCGAGTACGCCGTGACCCGTGAGGAACTGGGCGCGCTGAACGCCCGCGCCGTGGCCGAACTGGAAGGGGGCGACGCCCTGCGCGCCTTCGCCGACACGCTGACCCGCATCGGGGCGGGAGGCACCGCCCCGGCGGCCGCGTCCGCCTCCCCCGTGCCCACCCCTGCCGCCGAGGCCCCCGCCGAGCGTCCGGGCCGGAGCCGCCGCGCCGCCGAGTCCGGCGAGACCTCCGAACAGCCGGCCGCGTAAGCCCACCAGCCCCACCGCGCCCCACGCCCCACGCCCCGCTGCCAGCGGGACCGCGTGGGGCGCGGTTTTTGGCTTCCCCAGGAGACCGGCCATGAGGCGGGCGACTCCGCCCGGCTCTCCCCTACCGTGACCCGAACCCTTGCGGGGCGCCCCCGCCGTCCGGCATACTTTCCGACGCCGCAGGCTGGCGCGTTGGCCCCCCCAACCGTTGCCCCCTGACGATAACCGACGTACCCTTCCGCCGCCGTCCGTGCCTGCCCCGCGCTGGCACGCGTTTCAAGAGGTGTCCCTTGACCGCCGTTCCCAGACCTTCCAAACCCAGTTTCAACCTCCAGACCTACCGGCACGAATGGTTCCAGAACCCGCGCGGCGACATTCTGGCCGGGATCGTGGTGGCGCTGGCGCTGATCCCGGAAGCGATTGCCTTCTCGATCATCGCCGGCGTCGATCCCAAGGTGGGGCTGTATGCCTCGTTCATCATCGCCATGACCATCGCCTTTATCGGGGGCCGCCCGGCCATGATCAGCGCGGCGACCGGGGCCATGGCACTGCTGATGGTGGGCCTCGTCAAGAACTACGGGCTGGAGTACCTGTTCGCCGCCACGATTCTGACCGGCCTGTTGCAGATCGTGTTCGGCTGGGCGCGGCTGGCCCGCTACCTGAAGTTCATTCCGCGCCCGGTCATGGTGGGCTTCGTGAACGCGCTGGCGATCCTGATCTTCTCGGCGCAGCTGCCGCAGTTCGTGGGCGCGGGCTGGCCGATGTACGCGATGGTGGCCGCCGGGCTGGCGATCATCTACCTGCTGCCGCGCGTCTTTAAGGCGCTGCCCAGCGCCCTGGTGGCCATCGTGGTGCTGACGGTGGTGGCGGTGTTCGGCCACGTGGATGTCAAAACCGTGGGCGACATGGGCGCGCTGCCCGGCGCCCTGCCCCCCTTCCACCTGCCGAACGTGCCGCTGACCCTGGAGACACTCCAGATCATCTTTCCGGTGGCGCTGACGCTGTGCCTGGTGGGGCTGCTGGAGAGCCTGCTGACCGCGCAGCTGGTCGACGAGCGCACCGACACCACCAGCGACAAGAACACCGAGTCGCGCGGGCAGGGCGTGGCGAACATCGTCACCGGCTTTTTCGGCGGCATGGCCGGCTGCGCCATGATCGGCCAGAGCATGATCAACGTCGGCAACGGTGGGCGCGGGCGGCTGTCCACCTTCGTGGCCGGGGCGTTCCTGCTGCTGCTGATCCTGGTGCTGCAGCCGCTGCTGGTGCAGATTCCGATGGCCGCGCTGGTGGCGGTGATGATCGTGGTCAGCGTGAACACCTTCGACTGGGGCAGCCTGCGGACGCTGACCGTGTTCCCGAAGGGCGAGAGCATCGTCATGCTGGCCACCGTGGGGACCACCGTCGTCACGCATGACCTGTCCAAGGGCGTGCTGGTGGGCGTGATTCTCAGCGCGCTGTTCTTCGCGCGGCAGGTGTCCAAGATGTCGGGGGTCACGTACAGCGACGGCCCGGACGGGCGCACCTACCGGGTGGAGGGCCAGCTGTTCTTCGTCAGCACGCACGATTTCGTGCAGCAGTTCGATTTCCATCAGGCCAGCGGGCGGGTCACCATCGACCTGAGCGCCGCGCACGTCTGGGACGGGTCCGCCGTGGGGGCGCTGGACAAGGTGATTCTGAAATTCCGCTCACTGGGCCTTCCCGTGGAGGTGGTGGGCCTGAACGAGGCCTCGGCGCACCTGCTGGACCGCCTCGCTACACACGACAAGCCCGGCGCGGCAGGGGTTGATATACACTAGGGCTCAACAATCCTGTGACCACCATCACGGGTGCCGGCGGCCATACGCCGAACTGGGGGAAGTCTGCTACCGCGGCTTCCTCCCTTTTTTGGGCCCAGGGCGTGCCGGGCCGCTTTTTCCCGATCTTCCGCCCCCCATTGTTCCGCTTGTCAAGGAGTGTTGCCGTGAACGATCTGCCTGTCCGACTCAGCCGTTACCCCACCCGTCCCCCGGTCTGCCGCCATGCATGAGGCCGGCGGCGAGACCCTCAACCTGCTGTCCAGCCTGGGCCTGAACCTGTCGCCGCAGACGCTGACGGTGCTGGCCATCGCGCTGTTCGTCGCCACCTACGCCATGATCCTGCTGGAAAAGTACGTTCACCGCACGGTGGCCGCGCTGCTGGGGGCCTGCGCCGTCATGGTGCTGGGCATCCTGACCCCCACCCAGGCGTGGGCCAGCATCGACTTCAACACCATCTTTCTGCTGTTCGGGATGATGAACATCGTCAACGTGCTGAGCCGCAGCGGCTTTTTCGACGTGGTGGCGAGGCGTGCCATGATCGTCACGCGCGGCGAACCGGCCCGCGTGCTGTGGATCTTCTCCATCCTGACCGCCGTGTTCAGCGCCTTTCTGGACAACGTGACCACCGTGCTGTTCATGGCCCCGGTGGTGGTGACGGTGGTGGCGCGGCTGGGCCTGCGCCCGATGCCATACCTGATCGCGGTGATCCTGGCCAGCAACACCGGGGGCACCGCCACGCTGGTGGGTGACCCGCCCAACATCATCATCGGCTCGGTGGCGGGCAAGGGCTTCGGGGACTTTCTGGTGAACGTGGCCCCGTTTGCCACGGTGGCGACGGTGCTGGGCATCGGCCTGATGCACCTGCTGATGCGGGTGCGCGGCGATCTGGCCGGGGCAGGCGACAGCGAGCGGCTGCGGGCGGCCCTGACCGACAACACGCCGATCAAGACCAACCCCAAGCTGATGAAGCAGGCGCTGGGCGTCTTCGCGGTCACGCTGCTGCTGTTCATGATCGGGCACCCGCTGGGCCTGGAGGCCGGGCTGGTGGCGCTGACCACCTCCACCTTTCTGATGCTGATCGCCGACCTGACGCCGGTGGAACTGTTCGAGCAGGTGGAATGGACGACGCTGCTGTTCTTCATGGGCCTGTTCATCGTGGTGGGCGGCCTGGAGCATGTGGGCGTGTTCCAGACGGTGGCCGCCGGGCTGACCAACGCCATCGACGGCAACATCGGCGCGGGCATTCTGGCGGTGGGCTTTTCCAGCGCCCTGATCAGCGGCTTCGTGGACAACATCCCCTTCACCATCAGCATGGCAAGCGTGCTGCGCGAATTGCAGGTCACGCTGGGGCCGGCGATGGACCCGCTGTGGTGGGCGCTGTCCCTGGGCGCGTGCCTGGGCGGCAACCTGACTTTAATCGGCGCGTCGGCCAACATCGTGGTCTCGGACATCGCCGCCCGCGAGGGACACCCGATGGGCTTCGTGGAGTTCATGCGGTACGGCACCCCGGTGGCGCTGATCACGGTGACGGTGGCGCTGGGGCTGTTCTACGCGGCGTTCGTGCTGAGGGGTGGGTAGGCTGTGGCAGCCAGTCTGAAGGTCTAAACGCCTGAAAGGCTAAAGGCTGAGACGCAGCCACTTCCCAACATTCAAGCCTGCGGCTCCAGACGCCCCCAGTCCCTTGACTTCAAGGCGGAACCAGAAAGGTCACCCCGTCAGCGTTCAGACCTTTTGACCCTTAGACCTTCAGACCTCCGCAGGAGCGCCCCATGCAAATCCTCGATCTCGCCACCCTGCTGGTCTGCGTGACCGCCGCGCTGGCCTTCGTCAATGCCCGCTACTGGAAGCTGCCTGCCTCGATCGGCGTGACCGTGGGCGGCCTGGGCGTGAGCCTGATTATCTTCGCGTTTGTCAGCCTGGACGTGCCGTTTGCGCGGGAAGCGGTGGCGCTGGTGCGCGGCATCGAGTTCAGCGACTTCGTGTTTCAGGGCGTGCTGTCGTTCCTGCTGTTCGCGGGGGCGCTGGGCGTCAACTCGCAGGCGCTGTGGGGGCTGCGCGGGCCGGTGCTGACCTTCGCGCTGCTGTCCACGGCCATCTCGATTGCGCTGGTGGGCGGGGCCACCTACGCGCTGCTGGGCCTGTTCGGGCTGGACGTGCCGCTGGTGTACTGCCTGCTGTTCGGCGCGTTGATCAGCCCCACCGATCCGGTGGCGGTGCTGGGCATGCTCAAGCAGGCCGGGGTGCCCAAACGGATTGAAACGCTGGTGGCAGGCGAATCGCTGTTCAACGACGGCGTGGGCGTGGTGGCCTTCGCGGTGCTGGCCGGGATCGCGGCGGCGGGAGGCGGCGGCGAGTTGCACGGCCCCGCGATGAGCGCGGGCGGTGTGGCCCTGTTCTTCGCGCAGGAGGCGCTGGGGGGGCTGGCGCTGGGACTGTTTCTGGGCTGGCTGGGCTGGCTGGCCTTGCGTTCGGTCAGCGACTTCGTGGTGGAGGTGCTGGTCACCCTGAGCGTGGTGCTGGCCTGCACCGCCGTGGCCGCCAATCTGCACGTCTCCGCGCCGCTGGCCGCCGTCGCCGCCGGGCTGCTGATCGGCTCGCTGGCGGACCGCCGCCCGGCGGGGCTGTCCTCGCGCGAGCGCTTCGAGGGCTTCTGGCACCTGGCCGACGAGCTGCTGAACATCTTCCTGTTCGCGCTGCTGGCGCTGGAGGTGGTGGTGGTGCGCTTCAGCGGGCAATCGCTGCTGCTGGGGCTGATCGCCATTCCGCTGGTGCTGCTGAGCCGCACCATTTCCGTGCAACTGCCGGTGATGGTGCTGGGGCGGCGGCGTGACTTCAACCCCTACACCCGCCGCCTGATGATCTGGGGCGGGCTGCGCGGGGCGATCAGCGTGGCGCTGGCCTTCACCGTGCCCGCTGGGCCGGAGCGCGACCTCTTCCTGGTGATGACCTACGTGGTGGTGGTGTTTTCCATCATCGTGCAGGGGCTGACGGTGGGGCGGCTGGCGGCGCGGGCGGTGGACAGCAATCAGGACGGGGCGGCGTGACGCGGCAGACGACTGCGTGTACTCTCAGGCCATGAAGGTTCTGGTCACCGGTGGGGCGGGGTTTATCGGCAGCACGACGTGTTCGGCGCTGGAGGACGCGGGCCATACCCCGGTGGTGCTGGACTCGCTGGTCAGCGGGCCGGAGGCGTTCACGCGGGGGCGCCTCTTTTACCACGGCGACATGGCCGACACTGCCCTGGTCCGGCGCATCTTCGCCGAGCATCCCGACATCGCCGCCACGCTGCACTTTGCCGCGCGGATCGTGGTGACCGAGTCGGTGGCCCAGCCCGCGCTGTACTACCGCGAGAACGTGGTGGGCAGCCTGACGCTGTTCGAGACGCTGCTGGCGCTGGGGCAGACGCGGGTGATCTTCAGTTCCAGCGCCAGCATCTACGACAGCCCCGCCGACCTGCGGGTGGACGAGCACAGCCCCTTAAAGCCGCTGAGCCCCTACGCCCGCAGCAAGCGCATGACCGAGGAGATGCTGGGGGACCTGTGCGCCGCCTCGCAGACCACGCCCACGCCGATGCGGGCCATTGCCCTGCGCTATTTCAATCCGGTGGGCGCGGACCCGAAACTGCGCAGCGGGCCGTACATCGCGGACCCCACCCACATCCTGGGCCGGCTGATGGCGGCCGCCCAGGGCCGCGCGGAGGCCTTCGAGATCACCGGCACCGACTACGCCACCCGCGATGGCACCGGCCTGCGCGACTACATTCACATCTGGGATCTGGCGCAGGCGCATGTCGCGGCGCTGGAAGGTTTCGACGGGGCCTTCGAGGCGGCGGCCAGAGAGGGGCGGGGCCAGGTGTCGTTCCTGCCCATCAATGTCGGCAGCGGCAACGGGGTGACGGTACGGGAACTGGTGACGGCTTTCAAGGAGGCCTCGCCGACGCCGGTCACAGTGCGGGAGGGGCCGCGCCGCCCCGGCGACAGCGCGGGCGCGTATGCGGACACGACGCGGGCGCGGGACTCCCTCGGGTGGAAGGCACAGCTCACGGTGGCCGAGGCGATGCAATCGGCCTTCGCGTGGGAAGCGGTGCGAGGGGAGCGGCTGAACCCAGCGGCCACCCAGGAGCGGCAGTTTCAGCCCTGATCTCAGAGAACCCACATCTTTTACAAGGACTCAGTGGGATTGAGCCATGTCACGAGCGTTTCCATGAATTGTTGTGCCAGATCGATTCTGCAGTCCTGGACACGTATGAACTTCATTATATCTTTTTAAAATTGATCCGCTATGCTACAGGGCGTGATTAAGATCGACCCCGTCTCCGCTGCTGTGGAAAAGATTGTGGCCCATACGGCCAAAGTAGGTGTGGTGGGCCTGGGTTACGTCGGCCTGCCCTTTCTGGTGGAGAAGGCCAAGGTGGGGTTTGAAGTCGTGGGCATCGACCGCAGCGCCGAGCGCGCGGGCATGGTGGCGCGCGGCGAGAACTACATCGGCGACGTGCGCGACGAGGACCTGAAGGCCGTCGTGGAGCAGGGGCTGGTGACCACCACCACCGACTTTGACGTGGTGCCGGAGCTGGACGTGATCGTGATCTGCGTGCCCACACCGCTGGACCGCAACCTGACGCCGGACCTGAGCTACATCCGCAGCGTGACCCAGGAAATCGCCCAGCGCCTGCGCCCCGGCCAGCTGATCAGCCTGGAAAGCACCACCTATCCCGGCACCACCGAGGAAGTCATGAAGCCCATCCTGGAAGCCGGTGGGCTCAAAGCTGGGGTGGACTTCTTTCTGGCGCACTCGCCCGAGCGCGTCGATCCGGGCAATGCGCGTTACACCACCAAGAACACCAACAAGGTGGTGGGCGGCAACGACCCGGCCAGCCTGGAAGTCGCGCTGGCCTTTTACCGCCAGACCATCGAGCATGTTGTGGCCGTCAGCAGCGCCAAGGCCGCCGAGATGGTCAAGGTCTACGAGAACACCTTCCGCGCCGTGAACATCGCGCTGGCCAATGAGATCGCGTTGCTGTGCGACCGCATGGGGATTTCCGTGTGGGAGGTGCTGGACGCGGCGTTTACCAAGCCCTTCGGCATCATGCCCTTCTACCCCGGCCCCGGCGTGGGCGGCCACTGCATTCCGCTGGACCCGCACTACCTGGAGTGGAAGGCGCGCGAGTACAACTTCCAGACGCACTTCATCGCGCTGGCGGGCGAGACCAACCGCAAGATGCCCGAGTTTGTGGTGGACAAGGCCGCCCGCGTGCTGAACGGGGCGCGCAAGTCGCTGAACGGCTCGAAAGTGCTGCTGCTGGGCATGGCCTACAAGAGCGATCTGGACGATTACCGCGAGTCACCGGCATTGGAGGTCTACCGCCTGCTGAAGGAATCGGGGGCGGAGGTGTCGTTTCACGACTCGTGGACGCCGGAGGTCAACGAGCACGGCATTCAGGCCACCGGCATCGACCTGACCGATCAGGTCTTGCAGGACGCCGATCTGGTGATCATCACCACCAAGCACAGCGATGTGGACTACGCCAACGTGATCGAGCAGTCGCAGGCGATTCTCGACACCCGCTACGCCACGCGCGGCATGACCAGCGACAAGGTGACGCTCCTGTGAGCGCGCCCACCTCTGGCCCGACACTTTTCGGCCTGACCGGCGTTTCCGGGTACATCGCGCCCCGGCACCTCAAGGCCATCAAGGACACCGGGAACGTGCTGACGGCGGCCCTGGACCCTTTCGACTCGGTGGGCATCATGGACTCGTTCTTTCCGGACGCCGAGTTCTTCACGCAGCCGGAGATCTTCGAGCGCTACCTGTACGACGCGCGGCGTCAGGGCCAGGGCGTGGACTATGTGGGCATCTGCAGCCCCAACTACCTGCACGACGCGCACATCCGCATGGCGCTGCGGGCCGGGGCCGACGCCCTGTGCGAGAAGCCCATTGTGCTGAACCCGGAAGACATCACGGCGCTGAAGGAAGTGGAGGAGGAAACCGGGCGGCGGGTGTGGACGATTCTGCAACTGCGCGCCCACGCCGCGCTGGAAAAGGTCAAGGCCGAGCTGAGCCCCAGCAGCGGCGACAAGTACGACGTGGACCTGTCGTACATGACCAGCCGGGGCACGTGGTACCTGCGCAGCTGGAAGGGCCGCACCGACGAGAGCGGCGGGCTGGCGACCAACATCGGGGTGCATTTCTTCGACATGCTGAGCTGGCTGTTCGGGGACATTGAGCACGTCGAGGTCCACCAGCGCAGCGAGACGGTGTGCGCCGGGTATCTGGAACTGGAACGCGCCCGCGTGCGCTGGTTCCTGTCGATTGACCCCAGCTACCTGCCCGAGGAGCAGATTGCCAAGGGCCAGCGCACCTACCGTTCGATCACCATCGACGGTCAGGAAGTTGAGTTCAGCGAGGGCTTCACGGACCTGCACACCGAGGTCTACCGCCGCACGCTGGCGGGGCAGGGCTTCAGCCTGGACGACACCTACCAGGCGATCGCCACGGTGGCCCAGATCCGCAAGCAGCCGGTCGTGAGTGCGGCGCCCGACACGCGCCACCGCTTCCTGAGGGGCTGAGATGACTCCAGAAAACACCCAGTCCAGGCCCTGGTGGAAGCACGACAGCGCCTACGTGGACGACGGCGCGCAGATCGGCGACGGCACCAAGATCTGGCACTTCAGCCACGTGATGGGCGGCGCGACCATCGGCGAGGGCTGCTCGCTGGGCCAGAACGTGTACGTGGCGAACGGCGTGAGTATCGGGAAGGGCGTCAAGATCCAGAACAACGTCAGCGTGTACGAGGGCGTGATCCTGGAGGACTACGCCTTCTGCGGCCCCAGCATGGTCTTTACCAACGTCCGCACGCCGCGCAGCGAGTTTCCGCGCAACACCAGCGCCGACTACACGGTGACGCGGGTGGGGCGGGGGGCCAGCATCGGTGCGAACGCCACCGTCGTGACCGGCGTGACCCTGCATGAGGGCGCCTTCGTCGCGGCGGGTGCCGTGGTGACCCGCGATGTGCCCGCGTTTACCATCGTGGCGGGCGTGCCGGCCCGGCCCATCGGCTTCATGAGCGCCAGCGGGGACCGACTGGATTTTTCCGGCGGCGACACCGTGACCGATTCTGCCGGCCACACCTACCAGAAATTCAGCGACACCGACGTCAGGAGGCTCGCATGACCACCACTGCACATCCCCAGATTCCCATTCTTGACCTGAAGCCCGAGATCGACGAGCTGCGCCCCGAGATCATGGCGGCCATCGGGCGCGTGCTGGACCGCACTGACTTCATCATGGGCGAGGACGTCCACCTGTTCGAGCAGGAGGTGGCCGCGTACCTGGGCGTCAAGCACGCCATCGGCGTGAACAGCGGCACCGACGCGCTGGTGATCGCCCTGCGTGCCCTGGGCATCGGCCCCGGCGACGAGGTGATCACCACGCCGTTTACCTTCTTCGCCACCGCCGAGAGCATCAGCATGGTGGGGGCGAAGCCAGTCTTCGTGGACATCGATCCGGCCACGCTGAACCTGAATCCGGAACTGATCGAGGCGGCCATTACGCCGAACACCCGCGCCATCATGCCCGTTCACCTGTACGGCAACCCGGTGGACATGACCCGCATCATGGCCATTGCCGACAAGCACGGCCTGAAGGTGGTGGAGGACTGTGCCCAGAGCTTCGGCGCACGCTGGCGGGGCACGCAGACCGGCACCATTGGGGACTTCGGGGCGTATTCCTTCTTTCCCAGCAAGAACCTGGGGGCCTACGGCGACGGCGGGTTGCTGGCCACCAACGACGACGCGCTGGCCGACACCGCCCGGATGCTGCGGGTCCACGGCAGCCGCAAGAAATACCACAACGAAACCGTGGGCTACAACAGCCGTCTGGACACCATTCAGGCCGCGATTCTGCGCGTGAAGCTGCCGCACATTGAGAAGTGGAACGCCCACCGCCGCGAGGTGGCGCGGCAGTACAACGAGGGCTTGAAAGGCGTAGAGGGCATTGTGACGCCTGAACTGACAGATGGCCATGCGTTTCACCAGTACACCATTCGGGTGCAGAACGGCCGGCGGGATGAGTTGCAGCGCAAGTTGGCTGAGCTGGGCATTGGTACGATGGTCTATTACCCGGTCCCACAGGACGAGCTACCAATTTACAAAGGGCAGTATCGGACTTATGAATACAGCAGTCTGGCTGCGAAGGAGGCGTTGAGCTTGCCGATTAGCCATTTTATGGAGTCTAAGTCCATATTTTACATCTTAGACAGATTTAACAAATGATGCAATTATCATTTTAGTGTCAACTTTATCGGTGTAGATCGATTATGTGTCTTGCTCCATGGATGTTGTGAAAACTCATTTCTGCCTAAATCACTCTTTTCACACATTGCCATTTATGTCGGCGATCAAATTCATCAAGGAGATATAGGTGATTAAAAATTCTCTGCATATTATTATATTTTCTGACGTGTCAAAGACGTCCGGCGGAAAGGAAACATGGCTGGAATACTTTATTAATAGCATACACTCCGACTATATTAATATATATGTATATTGTATTGCATACTCTGATATTGATTTCCCAAGCAATGTGATTTTTGTTGACAGCAAACATAAGAGTTTACCGGGATATCTTTTTTCGTCCTTTAGGGCGATTAAAAAGCATAGTGCAGAGGGTGATGAGTGCATATATTGCGGCATTAATATTGAAGCTATGATCTTTATATTGAATAAAATAACAAATATAAATCTTAAACATATAATCTGGATAAGGGGAACGGGAATTGGTGAGTTGAAATATTTTTGGTCAAATAAATCAATGCGCAACAGGATTAAGTTATACATAGCCACTTTGGTGGAAAGATATTCTTTCGCGAAGAGCAAGTACATTATATATAATGGCGAAGATACTAGAGTTACATTTGAGCAACGATATGGTATACGAGAAAATGCAAAGACGATTCCGAATGCTCTTGATCTAGAACCCTCTTTAAATACACACATAGATAACAATCTAGTGCATTCAGTAGCCTACACTGGCCGCTTAGTGAACACAAAGGGGTTTCAGTATTTCGTTGAAGCAGCAAATCGTATGCGGGAAACAAAAATGACTTTTCATGCTTGGGGAGAAAATGTAAATCAAGTAATTAAAGATTCAGATCATATATTATATCACGGCGCTTATACACGGAAAGAGCTTCCCATAATTGCCAGTAACAGTTTATGCTTCGTCTTTCTCAATAATAACACATCAAACGCTGCTGGCGGGATATCCCACAGTATCCTTGAGGCTCTTGCCTTAAGCAGGATAGTTATTGCTTGGGACAATGCGACACACAGGCAACTTTTGAACTCGGCGAATTCCATACTAGTTGAGGAGGGTAATATTGATCAACTCATTAATGCGATAAGATCGCTACCGAATCTAAATTTAAACACACTGACACAGATGATGGAAGCTGCGTATCAGACAGCCTTACCTTACTCAATCTCTGAACACGTAAAATTATACAAAGAATTTGTAGGACACACATGAATGTCAAAAAAAAAGCAATACTCATCATTGTAGATCATTATCTGCCGGGCTTTAAGTCAGGAGGACCAGTAAAAAGTATCGCCAACATTCTGAACGGCCTATTGGATCGCGAGCAAATAGATGTCTTAACAAAGGATAGGGATTTAGGAGACGAAAATCCATACAACAATATAGAATCAAATTCTTGGAACAAACTGAATAATTATAAAGTATATTATATGAGCAGCGATAATGTTGGCATTTTAAATATATATAAGTTTTTGAGAAGAAATCCCTATCGGCTGATATATTTAAATAGTTTTTTCTCACTGTTAACAATAAATGTGTTAATCGCATGCTCGCTAATTGGAACAAGGAGGAGCAAGCTATTGTTAGCCCCGAGAGGGGAGTTTTCCCCCGGCGCATTAGAACAGTCCCGTTTTAAGAAGTATATATATATCAAAGTGTTTAAGATTATTTTCAATAATCTGAAAATTGTTTTTCATGCTTCAAACGAGATGGAAAAATTACATATTGAGAAGACTCTTGGTCCGGATACGCATATTAGGATCGCTAGTGATATACCGGATCCAACAATGCCACATCTTCCAAATACTAAAATCGGGAACGATGTTCTAAACATTGTTTTTATATCCAGAATTTCTCCAAAAAAGAACATCTTGTATGCTCTGAAGATTCTAACTATGTTGGACCATAGATTTACTTTTGACATATACGGACCTATCGAAGATCAAAAATATTGGGAAAGTTGTGTCGCCTACATAGATAAACATGATCTTCAAGATAAGGTCTTTTATAGAGGTGCAGTGAAGCCTGATAAAACGCAATCAGTTTTTAAACAGTATGACGTCTTTTTCTTCCCAACTCTGGGAGAGAATTTCGGACATGTGATTTATGAGGCATTGGCAAGTGGGTGTCCCGTACTGACAAGTGATATGACTCCATGGGATGATTTAGAAAAATATGGCGCAGGATGGACTATTCCTTTAGTAGATGAAAATCAATACGTAAAAACGCTGGCGCAGATAAACAGCATGAGCTTAAAAGAAAAAACGAAGCTTTCGGAAAGAAGTTGGAGATATGCGAATAATAAAGTCGACTACGAGGAAATTATCCGCAAGCACATAGAGCTATTCGAGATATAGGGAGATTTTATGAGAGTAGAAATGCGAGACAAAACTATCCTAATTACAGGTGGCACTGGGTCATTTGGCAATGAACTCGTCCAACTCATCAAGGACACCGAAGTTCGTGAAATCCGTATATTCAGCCGTGATGAACTGAAACAGGAACAGATGCGCGTTCGCCTGAACAACCCCAAGGTCAAATTCTACATTGGGGATGTGCGGGACCGCGCCAGCGTGGACGCGGCGATGGAAGGCGTGGATATGGCCTTTCATGCAGCAGCGCTGAAACAGGTGCCGTCCTGTGAGTTCTTCCCCATGCAGGCAGTCCTAACCAACATCGTGGGCAGCCACAACGTGGTGGAATCGGCTATTGCCCACAAAATTAAGTCGCTGGTGTGCCTCAGCACCGATAAGGCTGTGTTCCCAGTCAACGCCATGGGCATGAGCAAGGGCATGATGGAGAAAGTGGCGACAGCCGCAGCGCGGCGACTGCACGAGGGCAACACCATGATTTCCAGCGTGCGTTATGGCAACGTGATGTACTCGCGGGGCTCTGTCATTCCGCTGTTCATTGACCAGATCAAGCAGGGTAAGCCACTTACAGTCACCGATCCGGACATGACCCGCTTCCTGCTTTCTCTACGAAGCGCCATCGATCTAGTGCTGTTCGCCTTCGAGAACGCTGAGCAGGGCGATATCTTCGTTCGCAAGGCCCCAGCATGTACCGTGGAGGATCTGGCCCAGGCTCTCAAGCACCTCTTCAAGTCAGACGTGCCCATTCAGATCATCGGTACACGTCACGCCGAGAAACTGTTCGAGACGCTGGCGACGGCGGGAGAGATCGCCAAGTCCGAGGACATGAGCGAGTACATGCGTGTCCGCATGGATGATCGCGATCTGAACTATGCAAAGTACTTCACCGAGGGCAGCCCGGAAGAATCCACCCTAAACGATTACACCTCGCACAACACCCAACGCCTGACCGTGCCAGAAGTCGAGGAACTTCTGCTGGCCCTGCCGGACGTGCAACGCGAACTGGCCGCGTGGCAGGCCAGATGAAGGTAGGCCTTACCGGCGCAGGTGGCATGCTGGGAACCCATGTCCGCGCCTATTTTCGTGGCTTGGAAGATCTGGAAGTCCCCACCGCAGATCGCCAGACCTTCGCTTCGGGGAGGCTTGCCGACTTTGTGGATGGCTGTGATGCCGTGATTCATCTCGCGGGGATGAACCGGGGCGAGGACGATGTGGTGGCGCAGACCAACCTGGACCTGACCCGGCAACTAATCGAGGCACTGGAAGCACGTCACAGCAAGGCGCACATCCTGTTCTCCTCATCCACCCACATCGAGCGCGACACCGCCTACGGCACCTCCAAGCGCGAGGCGGCGGCTCTGCTTTCCGACTGGGCGCAGCGCAACGGTGGCCGATTCACCAACGTCATCCTGCCTGGCGTGTTTGGCGAAGGCGGAAAACCCTTCTACAACTCAGTGGTCTCCACTTTCTGTCACCAGCTGGCCAGCGCCGAGAAGCCCACGCCTCACAATGACGCCCCCATCGAGCAGATTCACGCGCAGGAAGTGGCGAGGCGTTTTGAAGCGCTGATACGGGACGGCACGTTGGGCGACGTGCGCGTTCAGGGCCACAACATGACTGTGTATGGCCTGCTGGACGCCCTAGGCAGCATGCACAATCTATACGCCGAGCACATCATCCCCGACTTGCGCGAGGACATCCGGCGTGACCTGTTCAACACCTACCGCTCTTACCTGTATCCAAAGCATTACCCGGTGGCGCTGACCCTGCATACCGACCCGCGCGGCAGCCTGTTCGAGGCGGTCAAGAGTCCCAACGGCGGGCAGAGCTTCATGTCCACCACCCATACGGGCATTACGCGCGGCAACCATTATCACACCCGCAAAGTCGAGCGGTTTCTGGTCACGGGCGGCGAGGCCGAGATCAAGCTGCGCCATCTGTTCGGCGAAGAGGTCCAGACCTTCCGGGTATCGGGCGAACGCCCCAGTTACGTGGATATTCCCACGCTGCACACGCACAACATCACCAATATTGGCGACGGCACGCTCACCACGCTGTTCTGGACGCACGAACTGTTTGACCCGGCCCAGCCCGACACGGTGGCTGAACCCGTGGAGCGTGTATGAGTCAGGAAGAACTGACGCCAAAGAAACTGAAGATCATGAGCGTCGTGGGTACCCGCCCGGAAATCATTCGGCTGTCACGGGTACTGGCGAAATTGGATGAGTACACCGACCACGTCATCGTACATACCGGCCAGAATTACGATTACGAGCTGAACGAAATTTTCTTCTCTGATCTAGGCGTCCGAAAGCCCGATCATTTTCTGGATGCGGCCACGGGCACCGCTGCCGAAACCATCGGGCATATCCTCATCAAGGTGGACGCGGTACTGGCGCAGGAGCAGCCGGACGCGGTACTCATCCTGGGCGACACCAACAGTTGTCTGTCGGCCATTCCCGCCAAGCGGCGCAAGGTGCCCATTTTCCACATGGAGGCGGGCAACCGCTGCTTCGATCAGCGTGTGCCGGAAGAAACCAACCGCAAGATCGTGGACCACACCAGCGACATCAACCTGACCTACAGCGACATTGCCCGCGAATACCTGCTGCGCGAGGGCCTACCGCCAGACCGGATCATCAAGACCGGCAGCCCGATGTTCGAGGTGTTGACCCATTACCTGCCCCAGATCGAGGCGTCGGACGTGATGACGCGACTGGGCCTGGAAACCGGGGAATACTATGTGGTCAGCGCCCACCGCGAGGAGAACATCGACTCCGACACTAATCTGGACGGGCTGGCGTTGTCACTCAACACCATTGCCCAGACCTACGGGCGGCGCGTGATCGTCTCCACGCACCCCCGCACGCAGAAGCGCATCGATGCGCGGGACATCGAATTCCACCCGAACGTGGAGCTACTCAAGCCGCTGGGCTTTCACGATTATGTCCACCTGCAAATGCACGCCCGCGCCGTACTGTCCGACAGTGGGACCATCACCGAGGAATCCAGCATCCTGAACTTCCCAGCCCTGAACATCCGTGAGGCCCATGAGCGGCCCGAAGGGATGGAAGAGGCCAGCGTGATGATGGTGGGCCTGTCGCCTGAGCGAATTATGCAGGGCCTGCGAATTCTGGAGGCTCAGCCGCGCGGCGAAACGCGGATGCTGCGGCAGGTCTCGGACTACAGCATGCCCAATGTCTCGGATAAGGTGCTGCGAATCCTGATCAGCTACACGGATTACGTTAACCGTGTGGTATGGCGGAAGGGTTAGAGTCTGGCCGTGCGGATACTGTTGATTACCCAATGGTTTGACCCAGAGCCGAGCTTCAAGGGCCTACTGTTCGCCCAGGAACTGCGCCGACAGGGCCATCAGGTCGAGGTGCTGACTGGGTTTCCCAACTATCCGGGGGGCAAGGTCTACCCCGGATACCGCGTTCGCCCTTTTCAACGCGAGATCATGGACGGTATTCCTATTCTTCGCGTCCCGCTGTATCCCAGCCATGACGGATCGGGGGTCAAACGCGCATTGAATTATCTGTCTTTCGCAGCGGCAGCCTCGATAGGTACGTTGTTCGTGAGTCGGCCAGATGTAGCTTATGTCTACCATCCGCCTGCCACCGTCAGCCTTCCGGCAATGGTTTTGCAGGCGCTAAGGCGTGTGCCATTTGTCTATGACATTCAGGATTTATGGCCCGACACCCTGGCAGCAACAGGCATGATGGAGAACGCCGCTGTTCTAAAGGGTGTGGGCGGCTGGATGAACCAGGTCTACAGACAGGCGGCGCACATTACAGTGCTTTCGGAAGGTTTTAAGGAACGGCTTCAGCAGCGCGGCGTGCCAGAAAACAAGCTAAGCGTCATTCCGAACTGGACGGACGAGGGCCAGATTGATCTGGCAGCACCAGACCCAGCCCGCGCCCGCGAATTGGGCTTTGAGGGCCGATTCAATGTGGTCTTCGCTGGAACGATGGGCAAGGCGCAGGCGCTGGATACGGTACTGGAAGCTGCCGAACTGTTGCAAATATCTCAGCCAACAGCCCGCTTTGTGATGATCGGCGGCGGTGTAGAAGTCGAAAGGCTCCAAGCGCAGACGCTGGAACGACAACTTTCAAACGTAGTCTTCTTGCCGCGCCGTCCGCCCTCGGAAATCGGCGAGATTCTGAACTTGGCAGACGCCCTGCTGGTTCACTTAAAAGACGACCCTCTGTTCTCCATTACCATTCCTTCCAAAACTCAGGCGTATCTGATGGTCGGCAAACCCATATTGATGGGCGTACGTGGCGACGCAGCCCAGATGGTTGAGGATGCAGGAGCCGGGTACGCCTTTGAGCCACAGCACCCGCAGACGCTGGCCGACGCCGTTGAGCGCCTGATTGGTATGACGGCGTCCGAGCGGGACCACATGGGTGTCAGTGGTCAGGCGTACTACTGGCAAAAGCTGTCGCTAGAAGTCGGGACAAATGAGTTTGTACGGGTTTTCGCCCAGGTGGCGACAAACAAACATTCAGATCGCTCCAGGCGCCTCCTTGACGTGATAGCAGCAGGTGGAGGTCTGCTTGTCCTAGGTATTCCGCTCGCGGGCCTGGCCTCGTTGGTTCGACTCAAACTGGGCTCCCCCGTCTTATTCAGCCAGCAGCGCCCCGGCCTGCACGGGAAGCCCTTCACCATGTACAAGTTCCGCACCATGCGCGAAGGGATAGACAGTCACGGCCAGCCCCTGCCCGACAGCGAACGCCTGACCCCTCTGGGCCGCTTTCTGCGAGCGTCTTCGCTGGATGAATTGCCCGAATTGTTTAACGTATTGCGCGGCGACATGAGCCTGGTGGGGCCACGCCCACTACTAATGGAATATCTGGACCGCTACACGCCCCAGCAATCGCGGCGGCACGAAGTCCGACCCGGCATCACCGGCTGGGCACAGATCAACGGGCGCAACGCTATTTCCTGGGAAGAAAAGTTCAGGCTGGACGTGTGGTATGTGGAGAACCGCAGTTTTGCGCTGGACATGAAAATCTTGTGGATGACGGTACAAAAGGTGTTCAAGCGCGACGGTATCAGCGCAGCAGGCGAGGCCACCATGCCCAAGTTCGAGGGACAAGGAGAGATGTAATGCAAGACATCGTGGTGTTCGGAACGGGCGGCTTTGGGCGGGAAGTCCATCAAATTATCGAAGACCTTCAGAAGCGCGGCGACGCACTAAATTTCCTTGGATTTCTGGACGGCGACGAAAGCCTGCATCAAACCCAAGTCCATGGTTTTCCCGTGCTGGGCGGCGTGGAGTGGCTGCGTGAGAATGAAAATGTGACCGTGGGCATGGGCGTGGGCAATCCGAAAGCCAAGCGCAAGATCATGGGACAAATCGCCGAGCTGGATGCGAAGTGCGCCACGCTGGTTCATCCGTTGGCCTGGGTAGGCAACCGCGTTGACTTGGGCGAAGGCACCATCGTCTGTGCAGGTGCCACGATCACCACTGATATTCGCCTGGACCGCGGCGTCATCATTAACATCAATTGCACGGTGGGTCATGACACCCATCTGCATGATTACGTTACGGTTGCGCCTGGAACAACCATTTCCGGCAATGTCGTTGTGGGCGAAGGAACTGACCTGGGAACCAACGGTGCGATTATTCAAGGCATAACCGTGGGAGAATGGTCAATTCTAGGAGCAGGCGCGGTGGTTAGCAAAGACTTACCAGCAAATGTTACCGCCGTAGGTATCCCCGCTAAGGTCATCAAGGAACGTCCCACAGGCTGGCATCAGGAGTAATGATGAGTCAACAAACCGTTCGCACCCTGGACCGCACCCTGGCTCCCTGGCCCGTCTTCGAACCCGACGAGATCGAAGCCGTCTCCGAAGTAATGCGCTCGGGCAAGGTCAATTATTGGACCGGCACCGAGGGCCGCGAGTTCGAGAAGGAATACGCCGCCGTGCTCGGCGTGCCATACGTAGTGGCCCTGCACAACGGAACGCAGGCACTGGAGCTGGCTCTGTACGCCCTGGGCGTGGGCGCGGGCGATGAGGTCATCACCACGCCGCGCACCTTTATCGCCTCGGCCAGCGCCGCTGTGATGCGCGGGGCGGTGCCTGTGATCGCCGAGGTTGACCGCGACAGCGGCAACATCACCGCCGAGACCATCCGCGCCGTGCTGACCCCGCGCACGCGGGCGATTATCGTGGTGCATTTGGCCGGGTGGCCCGCCGACATGGATCCAATCATGGCGCTAGCCCGCGAACACAACCTGTACGTGATCGAGGACTGCGCCCAGGCGCACGGCGCGAAGTACCACGGCCAGCATGTGGGCACCATTGGGCACATCGGGTGCTTCTCATTCTGCCAGGACAAGATCATGACCACCGGGGGCGAGGGCGGTCTGCTGGTCACGCACGACGAGGATCTGTGGCGTAAGGCCTGGGCTTTCAAGGACCACGGCAAGAGCTTTGACGCCGTGTACAACAAGGAACACCCGCTAGGCTTCCGCTGGCTGCACGAATCCTTTGGCACCAATTGGCGCATGCTGGAAGTGCAGGCCGCGATTGGCCGCCTGCAACTGCAGAAGCTGCCCGCCTGGACGCAGCAGCGCCAGCGCAACGCGGCGGTGCTAGCCGAACGCTTTTCGAAGCTGCCTGCTCTGCGCGTTCCCGTCGTTCCCGAAGGTTCCGAACACGCCCAGTACAAGTATTACGTGTACGTGCAGCCTGAACGTCTGCGCGCGGGCTGGAACCGGGACCGGATTATGGCCGAGATGGTGGCGCGCGGTGCACCGTGCTACACAGGCACCTGCTCCGAGATCTATCTGGAAAAAGCGTTCGTCGATGCCGGATTGGGACCAAAAGAGCGATTGCCCGTGGCCCGTGAGCTAGGCGAGACCTCACTAATGTTTCTGGTTCATCCCACTTTAAGCGAGGCAGATATGAACGCCATAGCGGATATAGTGGAAGAAGTGTTATTTCTTAGCACGATTGACTTTTAATAACGTGAACAGCTACCATTTTAAGCAGTATAATAAAATCGGAGTGATGATATGATTTCAAGCTTTGGCATCATAAGTGTATTCCGTCTAAAGCTCATAGGTAGATGGAAGTTGGATTCTTGGCTCTATATGCTAAAAACTAATCAAAATTAATATCTCTATGCCAATCAACAAATACTATGCAGGTGAATTTACATTACCTGTATCAAAACTCCTTCTTCTGTTGGTCATCGCTATATTTGGTCCATATATCACGAACAGCTTCCGCGTAGAGCATCTTATTCTATATCCAAGTGCACTTCTTGCTGCTATAGTAATAGTCTATGCCCGTCAATCTCGGCACCCGTCGCTACCGCTAATAGTGATCTGGCTTTTATCCGGCATTTTGCTATCAAGCATTCTTAGCACATTTTTTGGTCCCTATCCAGTAAGCTTTGGCCGTATATTAAGTCAAGCCGACAACTGGTTACAGCCTATTGCCGTGTCTGTAATTGCTTTAGCATGGGGTGCCAGATTGAGACTAGTTTTTGGTTGGCTTTTGGGCCTTCTGTGTTTGAATGCTTGTATTCAAATCTACCAAACAGTTACCAATAATTTTGCCATCATGTCAGCCTGGATCAGCGTGTCTGAAACCGGAGGCAGTACCGCCTACAATAGCTTCACCAATGGACGCTTTATGGGCGTTTTTAATCAACCGGTAGAGGCAGGGATTTCATTTACAATAGGGTTATTCCTATGGCTCTACTTATTATGGAATGGCAGAAAGGGTCTGTGGTTTTGGCTGGCCCTACCTCTTCTGCTTATAGGAGGAACGCTTACTGTATCGAAGATTTTTCTGGTTCTTGGCTTGCCTTTATTCCTGACCGCTGTATTCTGGGAACGTGTTGTCTCTGGATGGCGGCCCACCTGGTCAGGTCTGAGTCGTGGAGTGCTGCTTGTGGCAGTTATCATCACGGCTGGTGGACTAATTGGCACACGCTGGAGTGGGGCAGATTATGCAATACGCTTGCTAATGCCGAGTCAAAGCAGTGGCAGCTTATTTGAGCTCTATACCGCCTCACGTTTGGGTGATGACACTGGGCTGGCAATGTTGTTCAAGCAGGTGATACGAGATGAGCCATTTTCAGGCTACGGCTTCCGATCATTAGAGATATTGGACAACGGCTTTTTGGATGCCTATGCTCAAGGCGGTGTGCTAGCATTATTACTTTATATTGCTGTTCTGCTAACGATACTCGTCGTCGGCTTACGGAAAGGGAACACACCTGAAGGACGCTTATTGATATTGTTAGCTATCTTTGTGATTGCGGCATCGCTCGGCGCACCTGCCTTGACCGCCAATCGTGCATGTATAATTACATGGATTTTTTTATTCGGTTTGATCACTTCCCCTATCGAATCTAGGTCGATATGAGTATGAGCTTGATCAGGTTGCAGCTCATAGGACCACTCATCATATTAGTGACTATGATGCACTTACTTTCAGGCAAAAGTGAGAGTACACAAACGCTGACAGAATCCTCACACGATACTAGTATGGTCTGTTCTGACTCGCCTATCTTTAGTCCGATCTATAAAAACGAAGAGGGTTCGATATCGTCTGAGGACGATGGATTTAGCTTTAAGAGTACATCAGTTGTCCAAATTCAATTATGCTCAGCAGGCGTTTTAAGTATAACCGGCACACCCGATCTTGCAGGCAATGAACCGCCTCGATTGACCGTAAGTATTGGGACGGCAGCACCAATAGATTACGCTTTCTCCAGAGCTCGGACTATACATATTAAAATTCACGATGAAAGAGATGTATTTTTTGCTTTCTTGAATGATTACTATAGAAGTGATATACGGAAAGCCGTCTTAAGTGAAATTGACTTCGAAGGTTCTTCTTGTAAGGGTTTCCAGAATACTGAATTATCGAGAGAGAAAGGAGATAAATGGGACTCAAAAAATAGTATAGCCACCTTGATTAGCGCTGCACCACTGATCCCCTTTACGCTGGTGCCCTGTGGACCTGGAAAGATTTCTATGGTTGTGCAAGGCCACGAAGGCAAAGGCGTGTTGCCTGTACTGGCCATTTACCAAAACGGCATGGTGATTGCAAATATTGAAACAACTCAATATTTACGTCAAGTAAAGATGCTTGTTTCTGATGCACCAATCACAATTGTCATACGCAATCCATATGTTGGGACGCTGGCAGATCGAAATCTACACATTAGACACGTAGAGTTCATTCCTAATACAGCAGTTGATTATTGATTGACCGGCTACCGGAAAACCGATCCACCTGAGAATAACGCGTTTGGCGCCATTGAGCAGCTCCCAAAAACCTGCCCGGGTCAAGATGGAGCCTCCGACGGGCGTGAGCCGATCCCAAAAACCTGTCCGGGTCAGGATGGAGCCTCCGACGGGCGAAAGGTCGGTGCAATCCTGGCTCGAAACGCGCTGGGCGCGAGATTTTCCAGCGAGGAATGCGGCCTGAGGTCATTATAGTCGACCCTCCAATTTTCAATCTTCTCTGCCGCGTCGTCCAGCGACAGGAACCAGTGGGTGTTCAGGCACTCATCCCGGAAACTGCCATTGAACGATTCGATGAACGGATTGTCGGTCGGCCGTCCAGGACGCGAAAAATCCAGGGTCACCCCCTGCTGATAAGCCCAAAGGTCCAGGGCCTTGCTGATGAATTCACTGCCATTGTCTACCTGAATCCGGGCAGGCACCCCCCGGTGCCTGCTCACCTCCTGCACCACCTCCACGACGCGCTCTCCCTTGATGCTGAGGTCCACATGGACAGCCAGGCACTCTCGCGTCCAGGTGTCGATCAGCGTCAGCGCCCGAAACCGTTTCCCATTGAACAGCGCATCAGAGACGAAATCCATCGCCCACACCTCATTGGGCTGTTGCGCTGTCGGCTGCGCTGCACGACGTGCAGCGCTCACATGCCGTCTGGGACGCTGGATTCGCAAGTTCAGCCCGGCCAACTGGTACAGCCTGAAAAATCGCTTGTGATTGATGTGCCACCCTTCCCGTGCCATCAGCACGTGGATTCTGCAGGTGCCCTTACCGTACCCGGGTCTGGGCAATCTCGGTCATCCTTTTCTGGATGGGTTGTTCCTCTGGACGGGCCATGCCCTGATAGCGGTAGATGGTCCGCCACTCGTTCAGAACGGCGCAGGCGCGCCGTTCGCTCACCCGATAGCCCGTCCGCAGGTGATCGACCAAAACGCGGCGCTGGGCCGGCTTCAGAGCTTTTTTTGAATCACGTCCTGCAGCATGATTTTGTCCAGACTCAGATCGGCCACCAGCTGTTTGAGCTTGCGGTTTTCCTCTTCAAGCTGTCTGAGACGGCGTAACTCGCTGACTCCCAGGCCGCTGAATTTCTTCTTCCAGTTGAAGAACGTCGATTCTGCGATGCTCATCTTCCGGCAGACTTCGGCCACAGAGACGCCGGTTTCCGCTTGTTTGAGCGCGAAGGCAATCTGTTCTTCGGTGA
The DNA here is from genome assembly GCF_006335125.1 of Deinococcus radiopugnans ATCC 19172. Lineage (NCBI taxonomy): Bacteria > Thermotogati > Deinococcota > Deinococci > Deinococcales > Deinococcaceae > Deinococcus > Deinococcus radiopugnans. The sequence continues at coordinate 30,744 of NZ_VDMO01000007.1, read as the reverse complement.
ATCGTTTTCCACGCATCGCGGGCCTCCTGGGGAACTTCCCCGATCATGCCAGAGGCTCCATTCTCATGTGGACAGCTTCTCCGGGTTCAGGTCAAGTCAGGTCAACGCCTCGTTTTGGGGACAGTCAAACTTCAACCATCGGTCAAGAGAAGATCGATAAACAGTAGAATCTACTCACAGATGAATTACAGAAAGAAAATCCTAACCTTGATGAGCGGAACAATCGTGGCACAATCAGTACCTCTAATTGTCACTCCCATTCTCACTCGTCTCTACAGTCCAAGTGAGTTTGGAACACTAGCCTTATTCATAAGTATTATAACCGTTTTCGGTTCTGTAATAAATTTACGTTATGAGACAGCGATTATGAATCCAATCGACGATGATGACGCTCTAAATGTGGCAGCAGGAGGCGTCGTTATTGCTCTCCTACTTTCTATTGCACTTGCCCTGCTCTTACTAGTTTCTTGGGAACAATTTTTGGAGCTACTTAATGCAACTAGTTTAAAGTGGTGGATATTTTTAGCTCCCCCAATAGTCTTTTTGATTGGGGTGTTTAACGTGCTAAATTTTTATAATACAAGATTAGAAAATTATCGAGCCATATCGGATGCGAATGCAATAAAAAGCATATCAGGTGCTGTTGTACAAGTAATTCTTGGCTTCTTAAATTTTGGTTCATTCGGCCTAATATTGGGTCAATTTACTATGCAGATTGTCTCAAGTCACACGCTTCTTAGTCACGCAGTTAAAAATCAAAATATAAAATCTATAACATTCAAACGCATCGTGGAGCAAATAACAAAATATAAAGATTTCGCTCTTTATCTAATGCCTGCTACTTTAGCGAATGTTTTAGGTTTCAACATCGTAAATATTCTGTTTTCATCTTTTTTTGGTGTAGCTTCATTAGGATTCTTAAGCATGACCACTCGATTGCTTGGGCTACCAACTCAAATCATCGGGAGCAGCGTCGGCCAAGTATTTTACCAAGAGGCAACTGTTGTTAAAAATGCAGGTAAAAACATAGTTGCAATTTTCTCATCTACCGTCAGACGGTTATTTATGATAGGAATAATTCCTTTCTCTATAATGTTTTTGTTGGCGCCGGTATTGTTTTCTCTTGTCTTCGGGAAAGAATGGTATATAGCGGGTATATACCTCAGAATTCTGTCGCCTATGATGTTTATCAGGTTTATTACTGCCCCGATTACTTTTGTGCCTAACATCGTTGAGAAACCGAAGCCCTATTTACTCTGGCAAATTGGTTTTATGATAACTTCAATAGCTTCTATACTAATAGCTTATTACTTAAATATGGGATCATTCTATGCAATCACTTTCTATGGAATGCAAGGAGTAATACAGTATGTGATTTTGCTCATACTTTGTTATCGACTTATCGTCGGAAATCTACATAAAACATAAGACAAAAATTGAGTAATTAAAAACATTGATAATATCATCTAGAAAATCTATTGAAGGATAGCTCAGCACCTGACACTTTGATGGGAATGGCGTCCAGGACGCCGTAAGGCAGTACAAAGGGCGGTCTCTCCGTTCGTCACAGACTGAGATACCGCCCTGCTTCATGCTGATATGCTGGCTGCCCATCTGAAAAGTCGACTCCCACACCGACGTCTTGACGCACTTCAGCGGCTGGCTGAAGTGCTCCCGGCCGTGATCCAAGTCGAATCCACTCTTCACCGGAAAATTGCACTGCATCTTCCCCGGGACGCCAATCTCGAATCCAAAACCCGCGTCATTGCGCGTGCCCTGCACGATGCGCAGTTCACGCCGCAAGACGTCCTACTTCCCCTGCTTCCCGAAGGCAAACTGACCCTGGTGATGGACCTCACGACCTGGCATTCCGGTCAGACCCCGATGAATCTTCTCATCCCGGGTGCCATTTTGGGTGGTGCGGTCATTCCGCTGGTGTGGCCGGTTCTCCCCCATCAAGGGAACAGTTGCACCGCCGCCCTCATCCTAGTCGCTCGACTGCTCAAGGTATTCCCCGCGAAGCGTTGGAGCGTGCTGATTGCGGACCGTGAGTTCATCGGACAGAAGTGGTGTGGATTCCTGCGTTGGAAACGCATTCGGTCCTGTTTGCGCATCCGGGAAAACACCCGCGTCGACGACGAGGCCGTTCGTGATCTGTTCAGCACCCTGAAGCCGGGTGAGATGCGGACGTTATTTGAGCACACGTGGGTGTATGGCGGTTGGATGAACGTGGTCATCACCCTGTCCCCTGCGGGGGACAGGGTGATCGTCGCCTCGGATTTACCTGTCCTGGACGTCCTGATCACCTATCGGCTCAGTTGGGGCATTGAGACAAGCCAAGCTGATTACCCCTATACATCGGTACCCTCCTTCAAGTGGTGCGAGTCAACGGCATTCGCCTGGTGAATCCAACGGTCATGTGCCAGTTCGCCCCGCGGTTTGGACCGTCTCATTTTCAGCCGGGCGAACTCCTGCTCGTCGGCCCAGATCCACCAGGTCGGGTCGCCGTCCTCACGACGCCCCTGAACCTGCCCCTGTCGCAACCAGTGGTACAGGGTGACGCTTGGCATGCCAAGCGTCACGGCCAGCCCCGGCAACCTCCACCATTCACCTCTGCGCTGCAGTCGCGCCGTCGCCACACGGGCGAGGCGCGAAAACGACAGCCCCAGATCACCCGCAAGCGAACCCACCATCTCTGCCTTCCACACCAGCGTCCGCTTGGCTGGTCGATACCCCAGGGCGTTGAGTTCGTCCGCGACCTGCTGCGCTGTCTGGCCCGCCGCGACTCCCTGCTGCACGGTGGCCGCCAGTTCTGAGTAGTAACTCAGCTGTTTGATGCGCGCTACGGGACGCGTCACGGTCCCAACCGTGGTGTGACCCCCACACCACTGGATCACGACGGAGACGCGTTCGTCCGCATGGTCGGATGACACGACCACCCGCTCGATCACGATGCGCATGATCTCCTTGCGCTCAACGGTCGTCGTTGTCGGGGCGAACCATAGGGCTGGCAGATCCTCTGCCAGCGCATTGATCTGTGCGATCTCCGCCTCCGATAGGGTGCCAGGACGGTGCTGGTGCACTCGGGCGTACTCTTCCTGCACGCTTCGCTGGGCCTCCAACGCCTGTTCCCACGCGCGTTCCAGGGAACGCGCCACCAGCCGGTGTTCTGGCTCCACTGCCTGATATTGCCGTGCAGCACGACTGACCTCGTACTCGGCCCGTTCCAGCTGATGTGCCCAATGCAGGCTGAGGGCGGTGCGCTCAGCCTGCACATGCTGCAGGGTTTCCAGAGACAGCGCCAGACTGGCTGGACTCAGGGCCTCCAGGACCTGGGACACCACCCACGCCTCGAGCGCCGTGCTCGCACAGTGGAAACATGTGCTCCCACCGTAGTTCCCCTGGTCGCGCGAGCAGTTGTAGGCGGCACGCGTCCCCTGATACCGCACCGACATGCGGTTTCCACAGTGCCCACAGACGATTAGACCACTCAGGAGTCCGGTGCCGCCGCGGGCCACACCCGCCTGACCCGCCACGTTCCGGTTGGCAGCCAACCGTGCCAGATGCGACTGGTACGCTTCCCAACTGATGTACGCCGGGACCTGGTCGCGAAGACAGACGTGCCACGCGTCCATCGGCATCACCACCCGGCCCGTGGCTGGACGGCCAGCCTGGAGTTTCCGGGCGTCGGTTTGCCGACGCCCATAGGCATAAACTCCCGCATAGATAGGATGGTGCAGCAGGTTCTGTAAGGTCATGCGGTTTGGACGCCGCCACTCGAGTCGCGCATCAGCGCGACTCTGACCACGCATGCCCAGCTTGACCTGATGGGCGACGAGATACCGCAGCACCGCATGAATGGTGCCGAGCTCGTCGAACTTGCGGAAAATCAGCGCGATGACGTGCTGGACCTGTTCATCCGGATCGAACTGCACCTGACCATCCGCCGCCCGGACGTACCCCGTCGGGAGTCGGGAGCGCAGTTCACCCCGGCGGGCTTTGCACAATTTGCCCTCGTGCAGGCGATTTTTCAGGACGTGGAGCTCCGCTTCACTCATGGTGCCCTTCAAGCCGAGAAGGAGGCGGTCGTTGTAGTCCATTGGATTGTACAGACCGTCCATGTCCGCGATCAGGGTGCGGAACAGGGCACAGACTTCGAGGAGGTGATGCCAGTCGCGATTGGACCGGGCCAGACGGCTCATGTCGATCCCCAGGATCAAGCCGACATGACCGAGGCTGACCTCGGTCACGAGGCGCTGGAAGCCGGGCCGTCCAGCAGCGGAGCTGCCGGACTTTCCGAGATCATCATCAATGACCACAATGCGGTCGGGCGTCCAGCCCAGAGACTCAGCGTACTCAACCAGGGCGTACTGCAGTCGGGTGGACTCCTGATGGCGCTGCAACTGGCCCAGCGTGGACTGCCGCACATAGACGATGGCCAGACCATCCAGATGACTGCGCTGGATCTTCTGGTGACTGAGGAGTTTACCGGTGACGGGGACGTTCACGAGACTTCACCTCCTGCGGAGGTGAGGTCTCCGGCGTCATCTGCCGCTCGACGAGCTGCGCGAGCAGCAGGAGCAGGCGACGCTGCTGGGCCTTCGGGAGATTCACCCAGAGGGCAGGCGGGGGGGGACAGCGGGGTCAGGCATGCAGCACCTTCCTGTAAAGCGCATTTCGCGCGTGAAATGAAGGCGACCAGGCGGATCAGGCCGTCAATCCCAATGATAGGCGGCGAACCCGGTACGGCTACAGGTGCATCCATGTTGGTGCGTCGAATCGGCATGTTCAGCGCTCAAGACCGGAGGGTTGGACCTGGAAGCGACGCACATGATGGCGGCAGACCGGATCTCCAGATTGTTGGGGTTGCTGTGCATTGCCCTGGCCTGGATGACCCGGGTAGGGGCTTAAGACCAGCAGAAAGCACCACCAAGACGCGACAATCGAGGGAGGCTGATGCTCAGTCTCTCTCAGCAGGGTTGGATGCAGCTCAGTCAGGCGGTGCGGTGGGGACTGGAAAAGGCCTGGGGCTACCTTCAGCTTCTTGAAACGCCATTCCCTACGACCAGAACGTCAGATCCCCAAAGTGTCAGGTGCTGAGGAGGAATAGTTAAAGTGCACTGCATACAGTCCGAAAGAAAGACCTCAAGCGTGGGATTAGCAGAGCAATGGCTGTTCCTTTGAGGCCGCCATACGTTTGCTTTCGACCTTCTTGTCGTTCGGCTGTCCTGGCGAGACAATCGCAAAGCACCCTGCGCCTCACCGTCGCCCCGTCCGCCATAGCAGCGCCGCGCCCGCCACCACGGCGATCAGGTCCGGGGCGTAGGCCGCCACCACGCCGGACACCGCCCCGTTCTCGCCCATCACCCGGAACACGCTCCAGGTGGCGTAATACGCAAACGTCAGCAGCAGCGCCCACACCAGTCCCAGGTCACGTCCGCTGCGGAAGGTGAAGACCGCCAGACTGACCGCGAAGAAGGCCAGCGCCAGGGCCGCCAGCGGCTCGGCGAACTTGCGGTGCAGCGCCGTGAAGTCGGCGGGCGAGCGCACGCCCTGCGCGCGGTACTGGGCGGTCTTGGCCCACAGCTCGCGCAGCGGCGTGTAGATCGGCTTCAGCTCGCCGCCGCCCGCGTCCAGATCGGCCTGCACGTCCTGCACCGGCAGGCTGCCAGTCTTGAAGGTCAGGATGGTCACCGGGCGCGCGTCCTGGTAGGTCACGCGCTGGCCGTCGCGCAGTTCCAGCACGTTGCTGCCCGGCGGCAGGCGGCCACTGGCGGCGGTAATGACCTCACGCGGGGGCTGGCCGCGCTGCATGGTCACGATCCGCAGGTCTTCCAGTTCCCCACCGGGGCCGATCTTCCCAACGCTGATGGCCCGGTCCAGGGCGTCGCGCAGCACGATGCTCTGGCCGTCGGCCGCCGCACCGTCCAGCCCGATCACGCGCGGGTTGTCGAAGACGATCTCCTGCTTGACCTTGCGCTCCTGCACCTTGGCGCGCGGCACCAGCCCCTCGCCCAGCGCGAAGGCCAGCACGGTCACGCCCAGGCCCAGCGCCAGCACCGGGCGCAGCAGCCGGGTGGCCGGAATCCCGGCGGCCAGCGCGCCCTTCAGCTCCGAATCGCTGCTCAGGCGCGATAGGCCCAGCAGCGTGGCGAACATCAGGGCGATGGGCAGCGCGCGGGCGGCGGCCTCCGGCACGTTCAGCGCCAGCACGCGGGCCACCAGCAGGGGGGCCGCCCCCTTGGCCAGCAGCGGCGCGATCACGTCCTGCAAGGCCGCCAGCACCAGCAGCACGATCACGGCGGCCAGCGCCCCCAGCAGGAGGGGGAGGATCTCGGCCAGGACGTAACGCTCGAACAGTTTCATGGCTGGGCCTCGGTCGATCTGGGGGGCTGCGGGGCGGAGGGGGCGCAAGACAACCCTGGGACGGCGGGAATACGGACCTTCCGCCCAGTCCACACCATTCCGCTCACCTCAACCTCCAGGCCAGCCCGCCCGCCAGCAGCAGGAAGGCCAGATTGGGCACCCAGGCAGCGAGCGTGGGGTTCAGCGCCCCCGCCCCGGCCAGCCCCGGCATGGTGGTCCACAGGATGTAGAAGCACACGATGAAGACCAGCACGGCGGCAAACGCCGCGGCGCGGTTGCGGATCAGCAGGCCCAGCATCCCGGCGGCCAGGGCGAACACCACCGGGGTGGCCGGGTCCGCGACGCGAGCGGCCAGCTGGAAGGTGTAGTCGCGCACGCCCTTGCGGCTCAGGGTGTCACTCAACAGCGCGGCGCGCAGCTCGGCGTTGCTGACCTGCTGGGCGGCGGGCGGCGGCGGGCGCAGGGTGTCGGTCTGCGGCACCACCACGTCGCCTTCCTCCTGCCGGGGATTCTGGCCGGGGCGGGTGATCCACGGGCTGTTCAGGGTCCAGGTCCGCTGGCCCGAGTCCCAGGTGCCGTACTGCGCCGTCAGGGTCTCGTCGCCGCGCTGCACCATCACGCCGCTCAGTTGCGCCACCGGGCTGCCGGCGCTGTCGGCGCTCACGCGGCCCGCGTAGTACAGCGCGCCGGGCGGGGCATAGATGTACTTCTCCTGCTGCGGGGGCGGCGGCGGCTGATCGTAGATGGTGTACCACGCGCGGTCCCAGTTGGCCAGCCCGGCCGGGACCAGCGTGCCCGCATTGAAGTACGCCACCACGCCCACCAGCGCGAACGGCAGCGCCAGCGGCCACACCAGGCTCAGCGGACGGATGCCGCTGGCCAGCACCGCCTTGAGCTCGTTGTCGCGCTGCATGCGCGAGAAGGCCAGCAGGATCGAGAACGGCACCGCCAGCACCAGCGTCTTGTTCAGGCTCTGCGGCAGGATCGACAGAAACGCGGCCAGCGCCTGCGTCACCGGCGGGTGGTACACCAGCAGTTTGCCCACGGTGCTGCTCAGGGCGTCGGTCATCAGCAGGGTCAGGAACAGCGCCACGCCCCCCAGATACCAGCGGGCGATCTCGCCGAGTACAGTTCGGGTCAGGATGGGCACGGGCGCGATTCTAGCGGTCCCGCATGAGGAAAAGGCGGCGGAATGCGGTTTTGCCGGGGGCAGTGGGTGGGGGAACAGAGCCTTTCGTTTGGCGGCGTTCCTGGCCTGCCCCCACGGTTTGCCCCCTCAGTCCGCTGCGCAGCCAGCTTCCCTCAAAGGGGGCCAAGAAAGCGCTGCTGGCCGAGCAATTCCGAGACTCTTGCCTCCCTTCTAAAGGGAGGTCCCCCCGAAGGGGCAGGGGTTATACGGACTCCGATGAATTCGTACCGAGAGGACACCAGTGGAACAGGGTGTGCTGCGTGATGGGATCGGGTTGGGTTTCCAGCCAGGCGCACCATTCTCCAAGCGCTTCCTGGAGTTCAGCGGGTGATTCAAAACAGCGGTTGGCCAGCGGCTCGTCCGTCAGGTTCCAGGCGCGTTCTCCCGGCTGCACTTCTGGCGAGTCAGGCGGCAGCGTCACCGTTTCCAGGCCAGGGGGATGGCCCTCCACCGGAGGGACATGAAATCCCGCGCCATCTTCAACGAGCAAAATGTGATGGTCTGGCCTCCCCCCGAGACTGGCCGCAAACGCGGCGGTCGTGGGTTGGTAGGCGCGTTTGGTGACCTCTGGCACCGGCCGGAACTGGCTGGCTCCGCTCTCAGGGCAGACGAAGGCATACAGATACAGCCATTCGTAGCGTGGCTGGACGGGCCGGGTGACCGGGTGCCGGGTCCAGGCGCGTCCAATAGGTCCGGTGGGCTGCACAACTTCATCGGGCGCGTCCAGCTTCAACAGTCCTGTGCAGCGGCGCCGGAGACTGCCCACATCGTCACGCCGTGATGCCAGACGCTGCTCAACTGATCTGCAGACTCTCCAGGCGGAGTCAGCGAGACCCAGTGCGCTGAACGGGCCGCGCTGAGCCGGGTGAACCCTGGTGAGGGTCACTGGACCGATCTGGTCGCAGGACCACACGGCCCCCCGAAAACCGGCCCAGCTCAAGGGACAGTCCCTAATGCGCGCCCCCCCGCCCCCCGCCGAGGTTCGAACCCTCAAAAGCCGCGAGGTGCCCGCGAATCACGCGCTCGAAAGACAGCGGCGTGGGCAGGGTGGTGCCCCCGCCGTGGCCCCCGTGTCCACTGCTCAGGCGGCCCAGCAGTCCGGCCAGCTGGTCAGGATCGTCGCCCGGCTGCGTGAGCAGCACGCTGAGCTCCAGCGGGCGCGGCCCGGCAGCGGGCCTGGCTGGGCTGGAGGCAGGCAGAACGCCCCGGCCCGCGTTCGCCTCACCGTGCTGCCCCCCCTCGCGCCTGCCCGTGCAGGACGGCCCGCTGTCAACAGACAGGTAGGTGGGGATCCGGCACCCCTGAACCCGCAGCAGCCTGGGGCCCGCCCTGGTGGGCCCACAGGTTTGCGCCGGCTCGCCAGCGTGGGTTGCCTGGCCGGGCAGGGCGGCGCCACAGCCAGGCCCGCCGAGGATCACCTGCGGGGCATTGTCCTGGCGGACGCGCACCAGCCGCAGACCGGCGCGCTGCCACAGCACCTTCATGTTGCGGTGGTCCAGCGCACCGAAGGTGATGTTTTCCACGTCAATGCGCTTGTCGGCCAGCCAGGGCCACAGGTTCACCGCGTGGGTGCTGTCGATGATCACCAGCGGCGATTCGCCCCCGGCTATCTCGCCCTCAATCGTCTGATCGACGAAGCGCTGGTACTGCGCCTGACGCTGGCGCGGGTGCACGTCGCTGTTCAGTGTCACCGGGCTGGCCCCGGCCAACCGCGTCAGGATCTGGCGCGGCGACTCCCACGGGGTCAGCTGCAGGTTGTGCGGCGCGGTACGGTCCTCGTAGGCGAGGCGGGCCTCAGTCCGGGCCGTGCGCGTGCAGAGCCGGAACGCCAGCGCCACGAAGTGACGCCCGAACTGGCCGCTGTCGCGCTGGATGGCGGTGAAGCCCAGGACCACCCTGGGAGCGTCACCCGGCAGTGAAGGCCCAGGCACACCATCCAGCGAATCCAGCGCGCCGTGCTGTCCCCGGGTCAGGTGCGTCCAGGCGTGGCACAGCCGTCGGTGGAATTCCCCGGCGGGATCAACCGCCCCGGTGTCCAATGGCAGCAGGTGCTCGCCCGGCAACTGGGCCTGACGGATCAGGGCCTGCAGCGCGGCGCTCCGGTGGGCCTGGGGGTCAGCCCCAGTCCTGCCGCCAGACGCCTGGTCCCCGTGCGGCGCGATCAGCAGCACGCCGAGCACACCCTGCTCAATGTCGATCTCCCGGATGGCCTGGACGGTGTCCTGCCACGCCACACCATGAACGCCCGCCAGCAGCGGGAGGGTGGCGACGGTGACCCGGTCACCGGTGGACCCCTCGATGGTGGCGCGGGCCAGCGCCGCCTCGGCCCCGCACGATGGGTGGTGGACGATGATCAGCACGTCGCTGGCGAGGTCCGGCTGCCCGGCCATACCCGGGGTGCGGGCCCGCCTGGGCAAGATGTCTTGACCAGCGTCCTGGTCCAGGGCAGTGAAGGCGGTGCCGGTCGGTGCGCCGCAGGCCTTGATCTCGCTGACGCCAGTCCACGCCTCCAGGCCCAACGGCGCGAGCAGGCGGGCCACGTTCCGCATGGCCTCGGCCCTGTCGCGCTCGGACACGCGGGTGAGCACGCGCTGGCCGCCACGGGTGTGCCGGTGGAGCACCACCTCGGCGCGGCCACTGCGCTGAGCTGCCAGGTCGGCGGCACTGACTGTCTCGTCCAGCCCGTAGGCGCGCGCCAGTTCCCCGTATTCGCTGTCGACCCTCTGGGGGCTGGCCCCGGCGCTGATGGTCCAGGGGTGGGCGGACTGGCCCAGGACGTAGCCGGTGAGGTTGCCCCGCCGCTGATCAGGCGCCCGGGGGGTGACCCAGTGCTTCCGGTACAGGTCCAGGGCGATCAGCGGCTGGGGATAGCTGGGCAGGCTGCGGATGCGGATGCACACCACCAGGCTGGACGCCTGCCCCTCCCCCTCGCGGACCGGGGCACCGATGAGTTCGGCCTGGCCCTGGGTGTGACGGGGAATGACGCGGCGCATGGCCCCGTTGCCAGGCAGGATTTCCTGGCCGTGCAGCACCTGGGCCAAGGCGTCGGGCAGCGCCTGGTACGACAGGAAATGATGGCCAGGCTGGGTCGTTCCGTTCGGATGTTGGCTCCAGGCGTAAACCTTGCCGGGCAGGGTCTGGACGTCAAACAGCGCTTTCCTGTCGAGGAGGTCCTGGAGGTCTTGCACCGCTTCCCGCACAGCCGCGCGCTTGGCCTTCTGCGAGTCGATCCCGGCCAGGGCGCCGGTGATCCAGGCCTGCGTCATGGCCATGCCCCCGGCCAGCAGGTGGTCCCGGTCAGGCTCGGTGGACCAGGCCAGTTCCCTCCGCTGGTCACTGTTGGCGGTGCCCAGCTGGTCAGACAGCCGCTGCAGGCCCGGAATGTGGCATTCGGCCAGAGCGCGGAGCGAGCGCATGGGCAGGGCACCTGGCCGGGACAGCACCTTCAGCCGGCCCAGCGCCTCAGCGGCGTCCGACTGCCAGCTCAGAACGTGCAGCGAGGGGGCGCGCAGCGTGACGCCCACGGACGGCACGAAGCACTGCGGCATGTTCTGCTGGGGTTTTTCCCAGGTCAGGGTGGACGGCCCGGATGTGGGGGCGGGCGGTGCCCCGCACACGTCGGGTGCCGCGCCAGTTTCCGTGGCCGCCTGCGAGCATGACTGGGCGGTGGTGGTGGAAGTCAGGGGGTTAGCCATGGCATTCAGCCTGGCACCCCCCCCTTTTGCGGTTTTTCCTGTGAACTCCTCTCCAGAGGTCAACCCTCCAGACCCACCCGCACGCGCGAATGCCGTTTCCAAAGTGGGGGTGGGCCTGCTGGACGCCCTGAATCCACACTGGAGGCGGGATATGGCGGGCGGTGACTGCCCACGGCGCGTCTGTTTCCCGGAGCGGCCCCCTGCACAGGGTTTTTGCCGCGTCGCCGGCCGCTGTTGACGCAGTGGATGGCACAGTGGACGGCGCAGTCAACCCAGCCGCGCGGCTTTGAACACGGCCCGGGCCACCCCTGCGTTGGTGACACGGCTGGCGCGCCTCAACCCTGCATCGCCCTCAAGGCTGCCCTGCCGGACACTCCACGCAGCAGGGACCACGCCACCGAAAAAGAGGGGGGCGGCGCTTGATCAGGGCAAGTGCGCGCGGCTCTTGTCGCCGCCGCCACGCGTCCAGGCAGAACCGCTCGGCAGCGTCATGCACCCGCGGACCCTCGTGGCCCCCCAGGCTGCCCGGTCTGGGCGCGTACCATCCAGGTGTCGCCGACATCGCCCGGCGCCCCCCCCCGGCTCAGGCGGCGCCCGCTCGCCTCGGGGGCGGCCTGAACCTCGCCGCTTTCCTGGATCAGCTGTGTTCAGGGCGGGGCATGCGGCCGCCCGGACCACACCGCGCCGTCCCTGGCCCCGGCGCAGCTGCTGACGGGCCCGCCGTCATCCCGGCCGCACGGGGCGTCCAGATCCCCCAGACCGTCCAGGGCGCGCGCAGGGGACCGGCCCGCAACCCGTTTCCGGGGTCTTCAGCGGTACCGGACACCCAGGGGGTCTCGGCCACGGTTTCGCCTTCCCGGTCGGCTTGCCGGGTGACGACCACACGGCCCTCTTCGAGGCGGCGGGCCGCCAGGTGTTCGGTGTGCGGCCGTTGACCGACGGGCCGCGGCCAGAACAGCGGGCTGACCTCGGCCAGCAGGGCAGCCATCAGCCGCAGCGTCTGCGGGGCGCGCGTGGGCGGGGCGAGGCGGTTCAGGACCGCGCGTCCCCAGGGGGCGGGCCCGGTCAGGCCGTCCACCGCCACCGGACACCTGGGCGGTGCTCAGCCTTCCAGTGCGCCGGACCGCTGTTCCCCGGCGGCGATCAACACGTCTTGACCCAGGGGGCCCCCAGGACGCGGCGACGCCACGCGGGTCAGCTCCTGTGCCAGTTGTTCCAGGACCTCAACGATCGTGTCTGAGGCGACGGCCTGCGACAGGCGGCGGCCCCACGCCTGCGGATCCTCGTGTCCGCCGTCGAGGCGCTGGCGCAGCGCCTGCTGATGCGGCTCCTTCAGGGTGCCCTTGCCCAGAGCCCGCACCAGCCGGATCACGTCCGCACTGTCGTAGACGACGTCCGGCTCTGCCAGTGGCGTGACCGCGCTCGGCGGTGCCACCGGGGCAGGAACCACCGGCGCCACCAGCGCGCCGTAACGGTCCGGATCGTCCAGCACGTTGCACAGCAGGCCGGTCCAGTTCTTGACCTGTCCACCCCGGTCTTCCATGTCCGCGCGGACCTCGCGCGCGCGGTTCAGGCACCGCCGCACGCCCGCCGCGCCGTGCCGCCGCACGAAGGTGGTGGCCCGGGACCGCGACACCCGCTCGCCGCACAGCAGCGCCACCGATTCGGCGTCGGGGCCGGCGTCGGCGATCTCAAGCCGCGCGCGCCGCCCCTGCCCCCTGATTTCGGCGCGGCTGATGTATCCGGCGCTGCGCAGGTCCTCCACCATGGCCAGCAGCGCGCGGCGGGCGTTGTCCGGCCGGCCGGACAGCCCCAGCAGCTCGCACAGCCCCAGAAGCGGCAGGCTGAGCGCCCCGGTCTGGCCCTGACCCGGCAGCTGTTGCAGCGTGTCCAGCACGCCGTACAACGCCAGCGCGCTGCTGGGAATCTCAGGCCGGAAGGTGGGCGCGGGGTTCGCCCGGACCCGCAGCACCTGGGCCAGCATCTCCGGCGAGACCTCGATCTGCAACTCGCCGCCCGGCAGGCGGAAGGCCGGCATCACCAGGCGGAATGCGCCGGGCAGGCCCAGGGCGGCCGGGGCCTGCTGGACCGTGTAGGTGACGGCTGCCAGACGATCCAGCGCGGCGAACAGGGCCTCGTGCTGGCGGCCGCCGTACCCCAGCCCGGCCGCCTGGAGCAACGCGGGCACGGTCAGGCGCACCTCGCCGGTCTCGGTGACCTGCTGGATCAGGGCCAGCAGGACGCGCAGGTCCGCGCCATACGGCAGCGCCGTGGCGCTGCGGGCGGTGTAGGCGAGCGCCACTGTGCCGAGCAGGACGTCCACCGAGCGGGTGGTGTCGGTGCTGGACCGCGCCGCGCTGACGAGGGCCAGGAGGAAGAGGGGAGCCATGGGATCAACCTGCATGTCTGCATCCTGGCAGGGGGGGGTTGGGCGATTTTTTGGCCTGCCGGTTGGCCTTTGGTGTGTGTTCTTCTTTAAAGAAAAAACAACACCAACACACAAGAGCCGGGGCCGGCAGGGCAGAAACGCCGTGCCTGACGCGGGGAGGGCCGCCGGAATCCCTCAACCGAGACGGGTTTCCCCTCACTGTTCAAGGTGCATCCCCTCAGATCAGACATGGTGGCCCTCAGCCGCGACAACCCCCTCACCCCACCCCCTCAAAGGCGACAGATCCTGGAAATGGGCGGCTGGTGCGGGCCGGGGGGTCTTTCCACTGCGCCGAGACAGGCGGACACCCTCAGCCGAGACGCGCGCGGCCTGAGCGGCAGACCAGCCACCCTGGTTCTGCCGGGATCCAGGCCAAAGGCGTGGCGCAGGAGTCAGGGGCGTGAAGACGTCCCATCAAGCCGCTCCCCTCCGTGCCGCGCCACGTCTCACCCTGCGGGCCCTGACCTGGCAGATGACGCCTGCGGAAGGCACCAGACCGCGCCTGGACCAGCTGAAGGTTTCTGAACTTGTCCGTGGCCGAAAACGAATTCGGCTGCCCTGCCAGCGGCCAGGTGCCCCACCCCAGCCCCGAGGGCAAACGGGTCTGGCACCGGCTGACCGCCCTGGCCCTGACCGGCGTTCACCTCCGAAGAAGCGTCATGGCCCAGGCACGGGCGGCGAATCGATCTCGTGTCTGGGGTGGATCCGGCAGGACGCGTGACCGACATCTCGCGTCACGGCCAGGACAGTCAGCTGCGGCGGGTGACCGGGCACGCGGTCCTGGATAGACGCCCCGCCGCCGCCAGGACGGTCAGCTGTACGGCTGCGGCGGGTGACCCGTGGGTCATGGCCGGACCCGGCCCACACCCAGACGGCGCAGCAGGCGAATGCGGCGTTGCACCACGCGCAAACGGTGGACGCCGCCGCCGTCAACCACGCGCTCCGCAGGCCACCTGGCGCCCAGGGCCAACGCGCCGGGTCCGGGTGCTGGGCTGAGCGCCGCTCCGCCGGAACCGGTCTTCCCACCTGGCCCCCGCAAGACGCCTTGCTCCCGGGTGTGCCGTGGTTTTCCCGGGGGCGGCCTCTTCTCCAGTCCTGGAGGGTCTGGTTCTCGCTGCGCTGAAATTTGCGGCCAACCCCCCTGTGCCAGTCTTTGGTTCGGGGGCAACGTTGGACTGACCCCAGGAGGCACAGATGAAGAAGGAGCTGTTCACGCCCACCCTGCCCGGGCACCGTCCGCCGACCCTGGCTCTGGCCGGCACGTTGATGGCCCAGGCCAGCGCGCCGCCGGCACAGCTGCTGACGCTGGACCCCGCTGCGTCCACCCGCCGCGAGGACCTGGCCGTGTTTGACCTGGGCGGCGGCCAGTACGCGGTGACCCGCCAGCCGGTGGCCGATGGGGGCAGGCGGGCGGGCCCCCGGACCATCCAGGTGTGCGCGGACCGCTGCGAATTGCAGAGGGTCTTGAGCGATGGTCCCGTTGAGCGCGGCCTGTTGCACCTGGCGCTGGGCGACTGGGACTGGAACCGCTGCCTCTCCACGGGGGACCGGCTCGATCTGAACACCGAGGATATCGCGTGCTACGTGTGGGCGTCCGTCTGCCACGGTCAGCCGCTGCCGCGCATAGAACTCCTGTTGACCGAGGAGGTGACGTGGAATGAGGTGATGGACACCGCTTCGCCAGGGGATTTCGCGTCGACGTCGGCACTGGGCGCCTTCTTTGACAAGGTCTGCAAGGACGTGGTGGATCAGGCTGGCGGCAGTTGCGGGTATGGCTCCGAGGAAGACGTGCAGGAGGGGTGGGAGTACGGCGCAGAATTGAATTGGCTGATGGACCAAGAGGAGCAGGACAAGCGCATCTGGGTGCGCTGGCAGGAGGCGCGGATTCTGGACCTGATCCGGACCATGGCGCTGAGCCCACAGGCCGCTCGCTAGCGGTTCCCAGCCCCCCGTGCATTCAGGAGCAACGTGAAACAGGGGAGGCCAGTCCGTGCCACGCGCGGAGGGTTGACGCCTCAGCCCCCAGGCCAGCGGGACGCCCGCCGCGCGGCTGACTGAGCGGCACTGCGCCCACCGCCGTTTGCCTGGACACGCGGGGGGCCGCCAGTGATCCGGAAGACGCGGGCTCAACGCCGGCCTTCACCTGCTGAACGGCAGAAGAAAGGGGAGGGAAAGTCCAGGCCTGGGCCGACGACATCAAGGCGTCATCCACCCAGGGGTCGGGGCATCCTCTCGAGGCGACGTCACGGGGTGGTTCAGGGCTGACGCAACGCTCCCGTCTCAGCAACAGTGGGCCACGGGGCCAGCAGATCACGGGTGACCTGCGAGAGAATGCGTCTGTCTCCCACGGCAACCGGGCGGCGCGGTCAGGAAGCGCCCGTCGGTGGTCACCCGCAGGCACATCCGCTTTGCTCACGTCGCCGTTCGGCCAGGCGCGTTGGGCCGGAATCTGGCGCAGGCCCTCCACCGACACGGCGCTCAGTCTCTGGCCTGAGTGCTTTTGCGTTGGTGGCCGACCGCGGCCAAAGACCGTTCAAGGGGGTGGTGCAAGGATCAGCTTATGCGAACTCCCCCGAGCTCCAGCACCACCGCCGCCCTGCCGGCCCTGCGCGCCGCCCTCAAGATGCTGCCCGGCGTGGACCGGGTGGCGATGTCCCGCAGCGGCACGCTGGCTTTCTTGCACGTCAATGTCGCCGGATGCCGCGTCCTCGCCGCCGCCGCCTACCCCGTGGCTGGTGTCGTCGTCCCGCTGGCGGCGGTGCCAGACCACTCTCCGTTGACCGAAGCGGTGTGCGGCGCTGCCCACGCCCATCATCTGACCATCCTTCACGGCGTGCGGGACCGCCTGTACTTCAGTGACAGACCGTCGGTTCTGAGCCTGTTTTTACCCGACGAGGCCCAGTTCATCCGCGAAGCCGAGCTTGCCGTGGCCCAGTTCATCCGGGCGGGCGGGCCCGTTGCGCCCGCCATGGCTTTGAAGATGGCTCAGGCGGAACGGTGGCTCGTCGATTTGGCCGGCATGAAGTTGCGCACCGGCGTGGCGCTGCTCACCGGCGCGCCGCTGGACCTGCGCACCCTGGATTTTCCACTGGTCGACGCTGAGGTCATCCAGCGTCGGTCCCTGGAGGGAATCATCTAGCGCCCAGAAAAGCTGAAGAACCCCCATTCCAATGAGAAATGAGACTGGACGGGGGTAAGGGCCAGGCCTGACGTACTGCCCGGGCCCAGAATCAACGCCTCACGTTCAGTGACCGCCCGCGTGCGCCGTCTTCCTCATCAGAACAGTCCTAGAGATCTCCTCTCCAACTTTGCCGTAGAAAAGGCTGTTCCAGACGGGTTGGATCGCCCACTTTGTGTGCCGACTTTCCGTTGATGGTCTCATGGGCCCCCGCCTTCCCCCAAGCCCTACCCGGACGCGCCTCTTCCGGACCTGTACAGGTGGCGGAGTGACCTGCGCCACAACACCGGGTGCACTCTTTCGCGGCCGGTCCAATGCCGCGTGGTCCTGTCCGCCTGCCACGCTGCTGGGCCAGGCCGGCCCCCCCATCCTGAACTGGGGACGAGGCCTGGCTCCAGACGCTGCGGAGGTTGCCAGAGGGGGCGGCCGTGGCGGGTGGTGCCGGCGAGGATGACCCGGCGTGACCCCCTATGTGCGGTGCCCGCTCCTGTCTGAGGAACTGTGGACCGGACCGGCGCTCACCTGCCCACCCCCAGAGCGGTGAATGACCCCGCCCGGTCAACACGCAGGATGGCAGCTGCCCAGGTCCTGAGGCCAGTTGCAGGATCGGCGATGTTCAGCGTGCCGTGGGCCAGCCAGCCCAGGTGACTCCACTGTCCGCTCTCGCTGCGCGCCGAGCCGCCCCCTCCCTCCGCGACCAGCGCAGCAAGCGAGATCCCGTTGGCCGCAATGCCCCAGGATGCGCGCTCCCGGTCAAGCATGACGGTCATGGCGTCGGGCGTCGGACCGGGGAACCGCAGTGCCGGCGCTGAAGGTGACCTTGCCGTTCCTGCCGCGCACCTTGATGCGTGGTCTGATGGCGTACGGAACCGCACGTGCAGTGTGTTCACCCTTTCAGGCGGTCTTTGTTCAGACCAGGCGGCCTCAGGAGGGTCCCGCCCCCGTCCGTCCCCTACTTCCCCGGCCTGCGCCGTCTCGGTCCGTTTCAGGGACTTGTGTCCGTGCCACTGCCGCCCACTGGCAGCGGGTCACGTCGTCGGCCATGAGGTTCAGAATCTCGCCGTGCGCCCTTCTCAGGTCAGCGAGGTCCAGCTGGGCGCGCGGGCGGGCGCTCCCCCAGCGCCCCTTCCAGCTGACCCTCGGACCCCACCACCTGTGGCCGTCACCGCCTGCGGGTCCTGGGGAGACCGGTCCCCACGCCGCTGACGGCCGATGGCGTCCCCGCCACCGAGCCGCCGGTAAAGCGCCAGGTGTTTGCTGGACTGAACCGCGGCGGGATCGCGCGCGCAGCCAGTCCGGCGGCGTGCTGGTGTGGGCCAGCAGGGTGCCGGTCCGCGCCAGGTCCGGCTGAGCATGGGTGGCAGGACCGGCGTGTGGGCGTTCAGGGCCGCCTGCGTGGGGTCAGGTGTGACCCGGGGACTCACGAGGGGGGCCGCGGCCGCAACCAGGAGCGATCAGCGTGCGCGGCTGGGCCATGACGCCCACCAGGGCTGCGACCGGCTGGAACTCAAAAAGGCCAGACGTCTGGCCAGGCCTTCAGTGACGCTCCGGCGGCCGCGGCCCGTTGTTGTGCGGTGGTCCACGCCTGCCGACACGTGCGCTCAGGCGACGCTCCTTGTTTTCGGCGAAACGGGCGACCCAGTCCGCCCCCGCAGCCCACCGCCAAGGGAACGGCCGGCCCCCGGGCCAGCGGCTGGCCGTTTCATGTTCAGCGTGCCCGGGTCCATCAACCGCTGCACTGCGTCCGATGGCGGCCACTGCTCCTCATCCAGCCCGCGCAACAGAGCGCCCACAGGCCACGCGTCCCAGCGCGGCTCCACGTTGATCAGCCAGCCGTCGACGCCGGTGTATGGCCCGCGCTCAACACAGGTCCAACCGCTGACGCTCGTCCCACTCAGGTCCAGCTCAGGCGCCGGGTCCGGAACGCCCACGGCACGCGCCCACGCCGACGCGGCCCAGCGCGGCAGGTGATCCCTGCCGACTCCCAGGGCACGGTGTTCTTGGAGCGTTCTTGGAGCACTGTGTTCTGACCTCAATGTGCTGTTCTCCCACCCGAAAATTTCCGCGAAAGGGGGTGGTGCCAGAGTCGAGGGGATGAAATCCTTTCAGCACCCCGTCAGCCTGCCCGTCGGCCAGCTCCTCACCCTGCTGCTCCTGGCGGCGGACATGATGCCCGAAGAGGCCCTCGAAGCGCGCTGCGAGCGCGCCGCCCGTCACCTGCTTCGCCAGGAGGTGTACGTCGCCGAGGACGAGATCCGCTGCCCCCACACCGGCCAGCTGGGCCGCCGCAGCCCACAGGGCCAGCAGATCCGCCGTCTGCTGGAGAACATCGCCGAGGGCGGTCCGGTGCCCACCGCCCAGGGCCTCGCGAAAGGAATGCGGCTGCTGCCCCTGCAGCGGCACCTGCGACTCGGGACGAGAAAGACGCCGACGAGCCTGATGCAGATCTTCGAAGAGGGCGCCATGCTCGACCACGTGGCACGGGTGGTGGTGGACCTCGGGGTGGGCAGCCATCCGAACTGGACGTGGTGGGACGCCGAGGTGGTGGCCACGTCGAGCGACGGCGTCCAGTGGCTGATCCAGCGGGTGCGGAGGGGCGCGCGCTTCGGCGGGCGCTCGGAGCCGGCTCAGGGCGGCTACCTGTACGGCGAGGATGATGGCAGCCCGTGGGTCCTGACGGTGCCAGTCCACGTCAGGACGATGGAGGAGGCGCAAACGGCGCTGGCACAGGCGCGGGCCCGCGCAGTGCAACCCTGAGCGGGTGGCACGCCGAGGACAACACGTCTTGAAAACAGACAGAGCGGCGCGCCATAGGCGCGCCGCTCTCTTGGCTAGACCATCAGGTGACGCACCTCGCGCCGCCACGGCTCGTCATCCCACCCGTCGCCGTCGCGCACCAGCTGCCAGGTGGGGTAGGCGTCCCAGTCCAGCGCGATATCGATCAGCCAGCCACGCTCGCCAGCGTAACTGCCGCGCTCGATGTAGGCCCAGCCGGTGACGCTGGCGGTCACCAGCCTCGGATCGAGGTCGGGTTTGGCGCCGCCGGCCGCGTGCCACCACACCTGCGCGGCCCACGGGGGTAGACGGTCGATGCCGACTTTGACGATGCCTGGAACGCCGGCGAGGGTCAGGTCACCTGGCGTGGCCGGCACGATCAGCCCCTCCCCCGCCACTGCGGCAGGCTGCTGCGGCGCTGCGAGATCCCCGCGCGCAATTCGTGCCCGCCGCCCGCTCACCGCCTGTTGGACGAGGCCCAATGGTGCGGCCGCCAGCTCAGACAGCGCCAGCAGGGCCAGGATCTCGGCCTCGTCGCCGCGCTCCGGGTGGTCCGGGCCGCCCAACAACGCCGAGAGCGACGTGGTCACGCCGAGTTGCACCTGTTGCAGGGCGGCGCACTCGAGGCGGTGCGTGAGTGCACTCAGCGCGTCCAGGGCGCGTTCCTGAGTGGGGGTGGGGGACAGCGGAATGGTGTACTCGTGATGGTTCGGGGTCATGGGTTCTCCTCTGTAGAGTGCGGCTGGCCGAGGGCCAGCGCGCGGGTGATGGTGGCGGCGGCGTAATCGAGGCCATCGCGGGTGGCGCGACGGGTCCAGCGCTCGGGGCGGTGCAGGGCGCTGCGTGCCCACAGGCGGCGCAGCTGGTCCGGATCGTGCGTGTACCAGCGCAGGTGGGCGAGCAGCGCCAGATCGGCCCGGCTAGGATCGTTGCCGTGTGTGGACAGGTCACCGTGGTCAAACAGGTCCGTAAAGCGCGCGCCGTTGCGGGCACTGCGGGCACGCCGCAACACCGCCTCGTCGTCCAGGTCATTCGGGACAGGGCACGCGCGCGCGGCCGGCGATGTGACCTGAATCAGCTGGCGGTGCAGCGCGAGCAGCGCCTCCGGGTGCGGCGCGACGTCCGCTGGCGTTCCGGGCAGGCGCTTGCCGGTCATCGCCAGATACCCGCAGTCGATCAGTTCGACGCCGATGCCAGCGACATGCCCGCGCCGCCCTGCCGGTGGCAGTCGGCCGGCCACGACGACATGCAGCCCCTGCCCGGAAATGCTGAACTCGGTATAGCTGGCCAGCGGGGCCAGCAACTCCAGGGCCCCGGGGAGGGGACGGCCCCGTGTCACGACGTCATCGAGATCCAGGCCCACCAGGGGCACGCCGCCCAGGTTGAGCTGTGGCCCCAGCACAACGCCGATCCCGTCACACCGTCCAGCACCCAGCAGGCTCAGCGCGTCTTCAAAGGTCAGGTGAAAGCGGCCATCCAGGGCGTTGACTGGATACAGCCGCCCGGCCCAGCGGCAGGGCACCTTGCCCCAGCGTCCGGACGCGCGCCGGCGCAGTTCATACGGCAGGTAGGCGCGCATGGACCGAAGGGCGTTCGGCCAGCCCGCTTCCAACTGCGCCACCTGGCCTGGTGTCACGGCCGTCTCCAGCGTGGGGGGATCGGCAACGGTGCCGGCGTCCAGGTCAGCCCGCGTGCCACAAGCTGCGCCGCCCCGCGCTGATAAACGTTGCGCGCGCCGTTGTGGTCCCGGTCCAGGCACAGCCCGCAGACCTGACAGCGCCCCTGGCGTCCCCGGTAACGCACCGCGCCGCGCGAGCCACACACCGAACAGTCGGCGCTCGTCCACGCGGGGGGAACCCACACGGCCATCCGGTGCACCGGATCCAGCCGGAAACAGTCGAACAGAAACTGCTCGTAGAGTCGGGTGCCCAGAAAATCGGCCGCTGCTGGGTAGTCCTCTCCCCGCCGATGCATTCCCCCGAAATCGGTCTGTTCGACGGCCAGCGCCGCGAACTGCAGAAACCGGGTCAGTCCAGCCTCGAGAACAGGTCCCAACCGGGTGCGGTGCAGCAGCTGATGGCGGCGCAGCCGGGCGTAGGTCAGGTCCTGAGGTTGCGTGAGCAGTCCAGTGGACGGCCCTGGCATGGCCGGTGCCCACGGGCGCTGCAGGCCCACCGGCATCGGCGATCGTCCATGGCTGTGGCGGCCACTGACCCAGGCCCAGAGCGAGCGCACTCCGGGATCGAGCGCCACCAGATCCTGATACAGCGGCGGCGTCAGACTGGCCACCCGGAACGCCCAGGCGATCTCGTAGTCGCCCGCATCGCTGCGGTGCAACTGCGCCGCTTCCGCCAAAGTCAGGGTCAAGGCTGGGGGTGTGGCCGGAGGGTCACTCGGCCGCGCACCGAGGCCGCTCTCGATCCGCCCGTAGCGAGCCACGTGGGCCAGGTAGCCCACGTCCGCTTCGGGATCCCCAGCCAGCAGCCTGGTTTCCAGCGCCTCCCGCAGGGTACTCAGATGGCCGCTGAACGTCCGCCGCCACATCCGGACCGCCGCCGTTGCCGGGCCAGGCAGGAGAAACAGCGGCGTCCGGACGAGGCCAGGAACCCCGACGATCTCGGCGTGCAGTTCGCCCACGGGTCGGGCCAGCCCCCCCAGGGCGAGGGCGAAGTCAGGCGGCGGCGTGAGCGGGATGGCGTTCGGTGGGGCCACCGGACCGAGGCGCTTGAGGGTCCGGCCAAAATCGCTGACCAGGCCGCCGAGCGTGGCGCTGCCGAGGTGTGCCCGCCAGCCGCGTTCCCGGGCGAGCACCTCGAGTTCGCGGCGGCGCTCGGCGGCGCTGCGCCGGGGCAGCCTCACGGGGGCCCGGCTGGTGGGGGGTGGACTGGCGGCCAGCGCCGCCACCCGCTGCATGGGTTGTGGTTGGCCTATCGCCTCGAGCCGGGCGTGCAGCGCGAGGATGGTCCAGAGGTGGTGGCCGAGGTGCCACAGGGTGTCGAGCGCGGCGGTCTGGTCCGGGTCCGGGTGCAACGCGTGTCGCACCCGCAGGTGGGTTGATGCAGGCATGTCGCCTCCTTGTGTCGTGTTGTGGGCGTCAGGACGGCGCTGCGAACGGACCGCTGTCGTGGCGCACCCACCGTGGTTGCTGTGGGTTCTTCACGGCCTGCGCGGGTGCGTCTCGTTCATCCATCGGCGCGTCTCCTTGGTCTCTTCACGACGTTTCCCCTTCCCTCCCTCTCGCTCTGCAGGGCTTGTTGGCTCTCCTCCTGGCGCTTTGGTCCCCTCTCCCCGTGCCTACATCTTTTGCCGTCCCACCGAACGAACAGACCTGCTGGTCTGGTGCGGGTGATGCGTTGGGCCGTCCACTTTCGCCGTGCAACGCGCACCTCTCCTGGCGTGCGGCACCGTGTGTCCCCTGGCCGCGCTGCACCGCCGTGGTTCACTCTCGGCGACGTGCTGGTCTGCCGTCTCTCTCCGTGTGCGGACGGTGTCGCTGCGCGGTGGACTGGCCACCCGCCTGTCCTCACTGCGCTGCGCCGCTGTCTCCCGGCCGGTGTTGACCGCCGTTGTGTTGGTGCACCTGTCGCACTCCAGCGTCATGTTGCGTCTGCTGCAGCGCTGTGCTGGAGCCTGGGTCTGCGTCTGCTGCCGCGCGCGCCGTGACCCGGATCTGCGGACGCCTTTGCGCTGTGCGCGCCCGTTGCGGCCTGGCTGGAGGGGCCTCAGGGACAGGCGGGGGCCCATGAGACCATGAATGGAAATTTGGCCCACAAAGCGGGCGATCCAACCCGTCTGGAACAGCCTTTTCTACGGAAAAGTTGGAGAGGAGATCTCTAGGACTGTTCTGATAAGGAAGGTGGCGCAGTCAATGGTTCCGCAGCTTTCACGTGAGAACGTCAGACCAGCAGCAGGGTGGTGGGGCGTCGGTCCCCAGCGCTGCGGGTAAAACCCAGGGGGGCGTCGAGGTTGCTCGGAAATGACTGTCGCTGCCCGCGCTCCGGGCTGTGCACAGACGCGACGTGCATCAGGTGTGTGCTGCCACGCCGTGCCGTCATGCGTCGTCTCGGTTGCCGATGTCGTGTGCTGCCGATACCGGCGTGGTGGCTGCTGCATGGTTCTTCTCGTCTGTATGTGTTGTGTCCTGTAGAACGGCGCAACTGCTCCCCTTCGATGAATCGGCGCAGCCACTCGGTCTCTGCAGGCCCCTTCCCCTTGCCGTCCCTGTGCGCTGCGGGGCCGGTTGGCCTTCCTGACGCTGTACGCCCTCTCCCCCGTCCTCGCATCAGTTACCGGCTCACTGCAGCGTGCGGCGGCTGGTCTGGTTTGGGTGTCGCACTGTCCAGTCTGTTTTCTGCAGCGCGCGGTCATCTCTTTTTAAGTTCGGTGCAGGCTCCGTCCTCTCACAGCGTTACGCGGTGGCTCCCTCCCACTAGCGCGCCATGCTCTCCCCCCACCCGGCGGACGCGCGAGGTCACGGCCCATGCGGGCTTCACCGCGTCTGCCACCCCCTGTGCTGGGGGTCACCCTGTATCCGTTGTCGTGGTGCCGATCACCGCTTCTGCTTGCATGCACGTCTGTACCGATACGGCCTGGTTTGAGGCGACGTTCGGTCCGGCTTGGGCTGGGCCAGAGGAGTGGCACTCGCGATGAAACCGTCAGTGACCACCCAGCGTACAAAGTGGAGAATTCAGGCCGTCTGGAACAGTTTTTATGCGGAAATGCTGAGCAGGAGATCTCTAAGACTGTGCTGAGCAGAAAGCTGCCGCAACCGGCGAACTCAGGAAAAGTAAGATCGGCAGCGGGCGAATGCCGCTGGCCAGCACCGCCTTGAGCTCGTTGTCGCGCTGCATGCGCGAGAAGGCCAGCAGGATCGAGAACAGCACCGCCAGCACCAGCGTCTTGTTCAGGCTCTGCGGCAGGATCGACAGAAACGCGGCCAGCGCCTGCGTGACCGGCGGGTGGTAGACCAGCAGCTTGCCCACGGTGCTGCTCAGGGCGTCGGTCATCAGCAGGGTCAGGAACAGCGCCACGCCCCCCAGATACCAGCGGGCGATCTCGCCGAGTACGGTTCGGGTCAGGATGGGCGTGGGCCTCTCCCCCGCCCCGGTCCCGGAACATCAAAAAGCCCCCTCCACCGGGGAGAGGGCTGCCTCAGCGCAGGGCGCCGCTACCCGGCCTGCGAGGAGCCCGCAGCCTCCCCAGCCCAGCCCCGGCGCTCGTGGCGGGCCAGCCGCTCGTGCAGCTGCAGAATGGCGGCGTTGCCGTGGGCGCCGCGCTCGGTGATGGCCTGGGCGGTGGCGGCGTCCAGGTAGGCCAGCCGCAGCAGTTCGGTGCTGCTCAGGCCGTCGCGGGTGGCCTTGACGCCCCGCTCGCGGCGAATGCCCGCGCTGTCCATGCCCAGCACGCTACGGTTGCTGATGCTGCCCAGCTGCCCGTACACGTTGCCCTCGCCGCCGTGGCGGGCCACCGTCGCCATCAGCTCGCGCCGGGCGCCGGTGCTCTCCAACCGGGACGCCAGCCAGCGCCGCGCCTCGGGGTCGGCGCTGCGCTCGGCGATCTGGGCGGCCAGCTTCACGTCGCCGCCCATCGCGCGGGTCAGCAGGTCCTGCGCCCGCCGGCGCCAGCGCCGTGCTTGCGGGGTGTCCAGCACAAAGGCCAGCCGGGTGAACTCGGGCAGGCTCAGGGTGGCCTCAGGGCCGGCGCCGAAGTCGCGGGCCGGCGAGGTCAGGTCATGTTCTGCGGCCAGCGTGGTCCAGTCGAGATCGGTCAGGCCCAGCTGGGCCAGGGCGGAGGAGGCGAGCAGGAATCCGTCGGCGCTGATGGGCAGCCGGACGGTGCCGAATTCAAGGGTCAGCGGAGCGTTTTTCATACGAAGAGTATAGCATAGATTCTGTTTTTAGCGTAACGAATGGCGGCCTGCGAAAGCCCGCCCGACAACCAGCA
This sequence comes from Deinococcus radiopugnans ATCC 19172, assembly GCF_006335125.1. Classification (NCBI taxonomy): domain Bacteria; kingdom Thermotogati; phylum Deinococcota; class Deinococci; order Deinococcales; family Deinococcaceae; genus Deinococcus; species Deinococcus radiopugnans. The sequence continues at coordinate 5,170 of NZ_VDMO01000007.1, read as the reverse complement.
GCACGGCATTTTACGGTTCTCAGCCTGGCTAGCGCGGGGCATAGACAGAGTCCGTTCAGGCGATCTCGATGCGGTCCCGGCCTCCGGCCTTGGCGCGGTACAGCGCGTCGTCCGCCCGCGCCACCAGCCGGGTCAGGTCGTCGCCCACGCGGCTGGCACTGACGCCGAAGCTGGCGGTCAGCAGGCCGACCTGCGGGTGCGGCGAGGCCGCCAGCAGCTGCCGCACCGCCTGGGCGCGGCGCCGCGCCCCCGCCTCGTCCGCGCCGGGCAGCACCAGCATGAACTCCTCGCCGCCCCAGCGTCCTGGCGTCTCGCCCGGTCCCGCCGAGGCCCGCAGCAGGTCCGCGACGTGGGCCAGGGCGCTGTCCCCGGCCAGATGGCCGTGCTGGTCGTTGACGCGCTTGAAGTGGTCGAGGTCGAACATCACCACGCTGACCGCGCCCGCGCCGGGCGGCTCTCCGGCGGCCTCCAGCAGCTCCGCCACCTGCTGGTACATGCGGCGGCGGTTGGCCAGCCCGGTCAGCGGATCGGTGGAGGCCTCATGCTCCAGCCGCAGCTGCGCCTGGGCCTGGGTCACGAAGCGGGCCTTGTACCACGCCAGGGCCTGCAGCAGCAGCAGGATGGTGCCGGTGGACAGGTACAGCTGCGCGCTGGGCAGCGCCCCGGCCAGGCCGCCCTGGCGCGCACCCAGCAGGCTGGCCCCCACCGCCAGCACGAAACTGCCCAGCGCCAGCAGCCCCGCCCGGCGGGCCTCGAAGGTCAGGTGGCCCAGCACCGCGTTGGCGATCAGCATCAGCAGCATGCTGAAGGTAGCCTGCGCCGCACTGGCCGTTCCCCCCACGCCGCCCTCATACGCCTGCACCACGACGAACACCAGGTTGACGGCGATGATGATCCTGAGCGCGCCGTCCAGCGGGCTGCGCCGCAGCACCCGCACGATGGCCCACAGGCACAGCAGCGCCGTCACGGCGTACAGCCCCAGCAGCTCGGCGCGGGCCGGGGCGCTGCGGGCCTCCAGCACCCCCAGGATGGTCAGGACCGGCAGCCCGCAGGCCAGCGCCGCCAGCGCCAGCCGGCGGTGCAGGGCGTGCCTCAGCTCGTCCCCCGGCGCGATGACAGGTCCGGTGGCCGGCGGGCGAGCCGGGCCGCCGGTGCCGTCCGATGGCCCACCAGCAGACCGCGGCGGGGCGGGACGGCCGGACCGGTCCGGGGCCGGAAGTCGCATCCACACAGTTTAAGGGGCGGCGGTCACACGAGTCTGACCGCGTCCACTGCGGCAACCGCCGTTCAGGGGTAGCGTCCCAGCCGCTCCACCAGCAGCGCGAAAAAGCCGTCGGCGTCCACCGCCGTCGCCACCCGGACGTTCTGCGGCTGCCCGGTCACGTTCCACACGTCGGCCACGGTGCGGCCCGCACTTGGGCCGTCGGTCAGGTCCACCGCGACGTGCATGGGGCGGGACTCGAACAGCTCCGGGCGCAGCAGCCACGCCACGGTCATGGGGTCGTGCAGCGCCCCGCCCTCCCAGCCGTAGCGCTCGCGGTGGTGCTCGGCGAAGAATTCCAGCAGCACCGCCGCGAACTCGCCCACCCGCGTGCCCAGCGCCCGGAACGCCGCCACGCGCGCCGGGTGCGCGATGGCCTGATGCGTGACGTTCAGGCCGAACATGGTCAGCGGGGCGCCGGACGTGAAGACGACGTGCGCGGCGTGCGGATCGGCCAGCGCGTTGAACTCGGCCGCCGGGGTCCAGTTGCCGGTGTCGGTGCTGCCGCCCATCCACACCACCCCGCGCACCAGCGCCGCGATGTCCGGCGCGAGGCGCAAGGCCAGCGCCAGGTTGGTCAGCGGCCCGGTGGGCACCAGCACCACCTCACCGGGCCGGGCGCGCACCTGCTCGATGATGAAGTGCGCGGCGTGCTGCGTCTCCACCCCGCGCGTCGGCGTGGGCAGGTCCGGGCCGTCCATGCCGCTGTCGCCGTGCACCGCCTCGGCACTGATGCGCGGCCGCACCAGCGGGCGGTCTGCCCCGGCGTGGATGGGCACATCTGCGCCGATCAATTCACGGGTGATGCGGGCGTTGAGGGTGGTGCGGTCCAGGCCCACGTTGCCGAACACGGTGGTCAGGCCCAGCACCTGCAGTTCGGGGCTGGCCAGCGCCAGCAGGATGTTGAGGGCGTCGTCGTGGCCGGGGTCCCCGTCCAGAATCACGGGCAGCGGAACAGCAGCGGAATCGGTCATGCCGCGCATTGTGTCATGGGCTGCATTGTGTGACCACTCCCCACACTGAAGTGCGGGGCTCCTCAGACGACGGTATGCGATACCCCGCTCCCGTTGACGCCTAAAGGGACGGCCCGTCCCAGGATGTTCTTTGCGGCGTTCCAGTCGGCATGGTCTTCATGCCCGCAGGAAACGCACCTGAACACCTCGTTGTCGCGGTTCTCCCGGCACGTATGCCCGCAGGCGTTGCAGCGCTGCGAGGTGTCCTGCGGGGGAACCCGAACCACCACGCGCCCAGCACTCTCAGCCTTGCCGCGTAAGATGTCGAAGAATGCACTCCACCCGACATCGGAGATGGAGCGCGCGAGGTTGGACTTGATCATGTTGGACACCTTGAGGTCTTCGTGGGCAATCAGGTCGTGTTCGCTCACCAGTTTCCGGGCGGTCTTGTGGTGGAAATCCTGCCTTGAGCGGCGAATCTTCCGGTGCGTCTTGGCGACCTGTTGCACGGCGTTCCGGCGACGGTTCCCGCCCTTCTTGCGGCGGGACACCGTGCGCTGCTGAATGCGGAGCTTCCCCAGGGCACTCCCCAGGTGTCGGGGGTTGTGGACGAACTCGCCGTCTGAGGTGATGGCGAAATACCGCGTCCCCACATCCACGCCCACCGTGCTGCCCGCCTGCGGGAGCGGATTGACGTGGACTTCGCAGGTGTATACGGCGTACCACTCACTGCAGTCGTGGACGATTTGCAGCGTCTTGGGCGTCCCTTCCAGCGGACGGTGAAACTTGCACTTCACCGAGCCAATTTTGGGGATGTTGATGCGCCTCCCCTCGTCCACGGGCTTACAGAAAAATGGATAGCCCAGCCAGCCAAAGGGCGGGGTGCGAATGCTGAGTGTTGATGCTGGGGCGCTACCCACACACCGCCCCTCCGTGGTAAACTGTGGAAGTGCCGACGCCCTATCTTCACAAGAACATCTCTGTCTCGCTGCTGCGATACCACTTCGTGTGGTGCCCGAAGCGGCGCCGGAAGGTGCTGATTGGGAATGTGGCGCTGCGGCTGAAGGAACTGTTGGAAGAGAAGACCGCTGCCCAAGGCTGGGAAATCGTGGCTCTGGAAATCATGCCCGACCACGTTCACCTTTGCCTCGGCACCGACCCGGACGTGTCCCCGACGCAGGTGATGCATGCCCTCAAGGGCTACACCTCCCGCGTGCTGCGTCAGGAGTTCCCGAAGCTGCAAACCATGCCGTCGCTGTGGACACGCTCCTACTGGGTCAGCACGGCGGGCAACGTCAGCGCAGAAGTCATTCAGCGATACATCGCAGAACAGAAGACGAGGGACTGAATGTTCAAGGCATTTCGCTACCGTCTCCGCCCCACGAAGGCTCAGGAAGCCGCGCTGAACGAACAGTTGCGTCTCTGCCGCAACCTGTACAACTGCGCGTTGCAAGAACGCCGGGACGCCTACCGCAAGGCCGGGAAGACCGTCACTGGGTACGACCAGATGAAGGACCTGACGGAAATCAAGGCCGCGCTGCCGGAGTACAAGGGGGTCTACAGCCAGGTGCTGCAAGACGTTCTCAAGCGGCTGGACAAAGCATTCAGGGCGTTCTACCGCAGGGTCCAGGAAGGCAGCAAGCCCGGCTACCCCCGGTTCCAGGGCCGGGACAGGTACGATTCCATCTGCTACCCGCAGTCGGGATTCAGCGTTTCGGACAAGACCGCTTTCTTCTCCAAAATCGGGAACATCCGAATCCGGCTGCACCGCCCGTTGGAAGGCAAGGTCAAGACTGCGACCATCACGCGGGACTGCGGCGAGTGGTCCGTCTCCTACATCTGCGAGGTGGACGCCCAGCCGCTTCCCGAAACGGGAAGCTCGGTGGGGGTGGACGTGGGCACCACCTGGTTCTGCATCACCTCGGATGGGGAGTTTGTGGAGAATCCCCGACATTTCCAGACCGCCATGAAGAAGCTGCGGGTCGCTCAGCGTGCGGTTGCCCGCAAGAGAAACAAGCGCAGCAACCGCAGGCGGAAGGCCGTTCAGCGGGTCGCCAAGCTGCACCGCAAGGTCGCAAGGCAGCGGCTCGACTTCCACCACAAGACCGCGCTCAAGCTCGTCCGGGAGAACGACCTGATTGCTCACGAAGACCTCAACGTCGGCGGGATGGGGCGGGGCACTCTGGCCCGGTCTATCCATGATGTGGGCTGGGGTCAGTTCTTTTCTCTCCTTTCCCAGAAGGCAGCATGGGCCGCTCGGAAAGTTGTTCGCGTAGACCCCCGGTACACCTCGCAGGCGTGCAACCAGTGCGGCCACACCTGCCGAGAGAACCGGGCGAGTCAGTCGCGGTTTCGGTGTGTCGCCTGCGGGCATCAGGAGAACGCAGACCTGAACGCCGCGCGGAACATTCTGGGGCGGGCCGCCCCTTCAGGCATCAACGTAGCGGTAGTCAACGCAAGCGTTGCCTGAAAAGCCAACGGATTTATTAGTTGGTAGGTCACGCAGGTTTAACACTCGGCCCGTGGGGCCGCGCAAGGTAAGCTGCACGCCAACTGTCCTGGCCCCAACTGGCTAAACTGTGGTCATGAAGGGCCTGAGAGAATTTATTGACTGGCTCCGGGAAATCCTGAGCGGCGCACCGCAGCCCCAGCCAGTCCCCATTCCCGTCCGTGTGCGCGACCGCTGACGGCCCCCACCCCCACACCTTCCGCCCACCTTTCCGGTGGGCGTTTTGCTGGGGCGGAGGCGGCCAGAGGGTTGAGGGTTCGGGCATACCCCTGTGGCCGGGCCACCTGACTGACCAGGCCACAGACGGCTCTCCCCCAACCTAAGTAGATCGCGAATAAGAAGTAGAATTAGGGATGGGTCGTCCCGCACGACAGATCGAGATCAGCGAAGCCGCCGACCAACAGCTCCATGCACTGGAGTTCAATGTGCATGTCCACCCGAAAGTGC